>JANWXG010000149.1 GCA_025057335.1 bacterium
ATGCATCTGCGCTGGTGCTGGCTTTTAGGATGCATTCTCATCGCGACCACCCTGGTGAGCTGCTCTCGCCGAGAAACCGCTCCCCCCTCTACCAGCACCCCCTCCCAGCGTACCTTCCGCTTTGCGATTATCCCCAAGCAGCTAGACAACCCCGTGTTCAACTACGCCAAGATGGGGGCGCTGGGGGCAGCAGCCAAGCTGGGCAATGTGGAAATCTACTGGAACGCCCCTGAAACCAACGATGAAGCAAAGCAGGCACAAATCTTCGAGACCTACGTGCGCCAGAGGGTGGACGGCATTGCGGTCTCCTGTGTCAACGCCGAGGTGATGCGCCGCGTCATCGACAGGGCGGTAGAACAGGGCATCCCCGTAGTGACTTGGGATAGCGACTCGCCACAAAGCAAAAGGCAAGCCTTCTTCGGCATGGACGACTACGAGGCGGGCAAGACCCTTGGCGAGGAGCTGGCAAAGCTCATCGACGGCAAGGGCAAGGTTGCCATTCTGTCGGGAGTACAGGGCGCTCAAAACCTCACCTTGCGCGTGCAGGGCGTACAGGATGCACTCAAAGCCTACCCCGACATCCGCATTATCACCACCGTCTACTGTAACGACGACGCCACCCGTGCCGAATCGCTCATCAACAGCGTCATGCAGCAGCATCCCGACCTCGCAGGCTGGGCGATGGTCGGCGGCTGGCCTCTGTTTACCAAAACAGGGTTGAACGGCATCCAGCCCGGTGTGACCAAAGTGGTCGCGGTAGACCCACTGGAGGGCAACCCCTGGATGTGGATCGAGAAAGGCTACGTGCAGGTGTGCATCGGGCAGAAGGTGTTCGATTGGGGAGCCAAGAGCGTGGAGATGCTCTACAACCTCGCACAGGGGAAGGGCGTCCCGCAGGCGGATGAGAAGGGGTTTGTCAACTCAGGGTTGGACATTGTAGTGCTAGACCGTACCAAGTTCAAAGACCCCTCGCGCTACATCTCGCTGGAGGACTACAAGAAGATGTTCCAGCAGCGCAAACAGGAGGCGCAGGGCGCTGAGGCAAAGCAATAAATCCACTAACAGAGAGAGAGGAGGAAGGTATGGCGAAAATCGGTGTTATTCACTATAACTGGCCAGGCTTCTCGTTTGAGGATTTCTTGCGCTTCGCGGCGGAGACAGGCTACGAGTATATTGAGCTGCAGGTAGGCGACGTGTGGACACCCGATGTCGACAATCCCGAAGCCAACGCGGAGCGCGTACGCAAGCAGGTGGAGTCGTATGGACTGAAGGTGTCGGCGCTAGCGGCGGGCAACGACTTCTTGCAGAACGACGAAGAAGCCATCCGCTACGAGGTGCAGCGGATGCGACGCATTTGCGGACTGACGCGCATCCTGCATGAGGAAGCGGTGGTGCGCACCGAAGGCGGCAAGCCGAAAGAGAGCATACCCCGCCAGCAGTGGCTGGACGCGATGACCGAGTGTTTCCGCCGATGTGTGGACTTCGTGGACGAGATGGGCGTGGCGCTCGCTATCGACAACCATGGCTACATCACAAACGACTACACTATTCTGCTCGCTTTGCTACAGCGGCTGAATCACCCCCTTATCGGCACCAACCTGGACACGATGAACTACCGCTGGTACGGGCACGATCTGCAGGTGATTCGGCGCATCTACGAACTCATGGCGCCCTACACGAAGCATACGCACTTCAAAGACGGTTCAGGTAGCTTTGCGGAGTATCGCGGCGCGGCGCTAGGCGAGGGGGAGGTCGACCTGCGCTACGCATTAGAGTGCTTGCAGAGGGCGGGCTACCAGGGCGTCTACTGCGCCGAGTACGAGGGGCCTGAGGCGGCAGGCGGCGTGGGCTACGCCAAGTGCTACCGCTGGCTGAAGGAGCACGTCAGGTAGAGGAGGAGTACCGCGCCGTCACGGGTTGTCTGCCTACGACGGCGCCTACAGAAGTCACCTATAAAAATAGTTGGCTTCTCTCCCAACGCGCTGCGAGGTCATGTGCTGTACTCAGCGTTGATGCGCACGTAGTCGTAGCTCAGGTCGCACGTCCATACAGTGGCGTGCTCCGTGCCCTGCTGCAGGTCGATGTGGATGGTCACCATATCCGCTTTCAGCTGCTCGTGCAACGCCGCCGCGTCGAAGGTGGTGGGTTTGCCTTCGGCGTAGACCAGAGTTCCCTGTAGGGCAATGTGTGCCCGGTCGGGGTCAAAGTCCACTCCGCTGCGTCCCATCGCCGCCAGGATGCGTCCCCAGTTGGGATCGTTGCCGAAGAGGGCGGTCTTGACGAGGGGCGACTCCGCCACGGTCTTCGCCATGCGGCGCGCCTGTGTGAAGGTAGGCGCGCCGCGCACTTCGATCTCCACCAGCTTGGTCGCCCCTTCGCCATCGCGCGCGATACGCTGGGCAAGGCGCACGCACAGGCTCTCTAGCGCCAGCTCGAAGTCGTCCAGGTAGCGATTCACATCTACGCCCGATTGCCCGTTCGCCAGAATCACCACCATGTCGTTGGTGCTGGTATCCGAGTCGATAGTCAGGCAGTGGAAGGAGCGCTCTACGGAGTCCCTGAGTACCTGCTGTAGGGAGGAGCGGGAAATCTGGGCGTCTGTGGTCAGAAAACAGAGCATGGTTGCCAGGTTGGGGGCAATCATCCCTGCGCCCTTGGCGATACCACCGATGCGCACCTCGCCTTCCGGCAAGAGCAGGCGAAGCGCCTCCGCTTTGGGCACTGTGTCGGTAGTCATGATGGCTTCGGCGGCGGCATCTCCGCCCTCTGGAGAAAGCTGACGTATCGCTTGCTCGATACCCGCCTCCACCCTTTCTATCGGCAGCCGATGTCCGATGATGCCCGTGCTTGCGGTGACCACCTGGGCGGGAGGGCATTCCAGCAGCTGCGCGACCTTTTGCGCCATGCGCACGTTGTCGACGAACCCCTCTTCGCCCGTCGCCGCGTTGGCGTTGCCGCTGTTGGCGACGATGGCGCGCGCTACCCCTGCTTCCACCACATGGCGCGAGTAGCGTACGCAGGGCGCCGCCGCGCGGTTGGTCGTGAACATGCCTGCTACTGTGGCTGACACATTGGATACGATGAGCGCCAGGTCCTTCCCACGAGATTTCACGCCGCACTCAACTCCTGCTGCCTGGAATCCGCGCGGCGCGGTCACTGCACCAGTAATCCACTCTACAGGATGTTCCATCGAGAATTGCTCCTCTCTGACACTACGTGAGTCGCTCCCGGCGGAGCAGCGCCACGAAGAACGGTGCCCCTATCAGGGCGGTAATGACCCCGACGGGGATCTCGGCAGGACGAGCGACGGTGCGCGCGAGGGTATCTGCCCAAACCATGAGCGCCGCCCCAATCACCGCCGCACTCCAGCATAGCTGCCGGTGGTCAGCGCCAAACAGCCGTCGCGCCAGATGGGGCACCACGAGCCCCACGAAGCCGATGATGCCGCTCACGGAGACCGCAGCAGCAGTGCATAGCGCCGCCAGCACAATCGCCCGGCGCTTGAGCCTTTCCACATCGAAGCCCAGATGCGCTGCGCTCTCCTCGCCAAGAGCGAAGGCGTTCAACCCATACGCCATCGTCCGCAACCCCGCTAAACCCAGCAAGACGAAAGGGAGAAGCAGCCGCACCCGCGTCCACTCCGCGTCGGCAAAACTGCCCATGAGCCAAAACAGCACTCGACTAAGGTCTGCTCCAGCTAGAGTCAGCATCAGGGTCACGCCCGACCACATGAACGAGCTGACCACAATCCCCGCCAGCAGGAACACAGAAATCCGTATCAAACCGTTGCGCCGTGCTACCGCCAGCACTAGCGCTGTCGCGCCCATAGCACACACAAAAGCGGAGGCGGGGACGCCGAAGCCATGCCAGTGCGCTTCCCATCCAGCTAGCACTGCTGCCGCCGCCCCAAGTGCTGCTCCAGAGGAGACACCGATGGTATACGGGTCCGCCAGGTCGTTACGCAGTAACCCTTGCAGCAGCACTCCCGTGACGCTCAGGAGCATTCCTACCAGCGCCGCCATGCTGGCACGGGGCAGACGCAGTTGCCACACGATAACGCCCGCGCTGTCAGATGCAACCTCCCTCCGCTGCAGGAGGCTCCACACCTGTTGAGGGCTGTACATCTCGCTCCCCAGACACAACGCCGCTCCCAGGCTCATCCCAACGAAGGCAGTCAGTAGCGCCATCCCCAGCCAGTAGCGGCCGCGTGTCCTAAACCACATCCTACCTACCTCACGACGCTCTGGCGATGATGGAGCGGAGCACCTCGAGCCCCTGGAGCAGGCGAGGCGTTGGGCGCACGAACAGGTTTGAATCGACGCTGTACACGCGCTTCGCCTGCACCGCTCGCAGGCGTTTCAGCACAGGGTGCTCATACAGTGGAGCCAGGCGGTCGTTGGGCAAGGCGACTAGCAATACATCGGGGTCGCGCAAGAGTAGCGCCTCCGCAGACAAGGGGTAGTAGTTGGTACCACCGTCAGCGGCAACGTTGCGCCCGCCTGCCAACTGAATCATATCGTCCACGAACGTCTCCCGCCCTGCTACCCACATCGGCAGAGGCTCCACGTTGAGCGCGAACAGCACGGTGGGCTTCTTCGTTGGGACACGACGCGCCCTTGCCTCTTGCACCGCCCGTTGAAACCGTTGCGCCAGCGTTTCCGCCTGCTGTTCATGACCCGTCGCCGCGCCGAGCAGCCGAATCATCTGCGCGACCTCCTGCCAGCTCTTCGGGGTGACCACTAGCAGGGGTAACTTCAGCCGCTCCAGTGTCGGGATGTAGCGGCGGTTTAGTATCCCATCTGCGACCACCAGGTCGGGCTGCAGGGCGACAACCGCTTCCACATTGGTGCGCATATCCCCCACCTTGGGCAGACGCTTGACCTCTGGCGGATAATCGCAATAGCTAGTCACTCCTGCGACCTGCTTGCCCGCTCCGATGGCGAAGAGCACCTCTGTAATGCCCGGCGTCAGCGACGTGATGCGCCGAGGCGGCGCTTTCAGCGTCAACGTTTTTCTACGAAAGTCGATAAGGCGACGTGGAAAGCTTTTGGGTGGCATCGTTCCTCCACAACCACAGCGCAACCGCTACACATTATACATGCCTTGCTGTTGCCGTGTCGAGGTACCGAAGCGCAGTCAGGGCGGTGCAACACCGCCCTGACTATGTGAGCCCTTCCGAGAAGGGAATTAACGCCCGGCGGGCATGGGTGCTGCTCCACCTGCGGCGCCTGGCGCTATGGGCACAGGGCGTACCCCTGGTGGGGGAGTGCGCGGGTGCGGGGTGGTCGTGTACCAGTAGAAGTACACCACTGCTGCGACCAGTACCACAATTACGCCGATAGCCAGCCAGGCAGGGATCTCTCTATTCTTCACGCCGTTTCACCTCGCTCTCAGTCGGTGGCGCTCCACACGTTGCCCCAGAACTCAGGCTTGTACCAGTAGTCTCCTCTTCGGGTCACTGCTGCCTTCTTCACATAGCCAGCGTGACCGTCGAGGTAAGCCACGTTCACGCCCTCCTGATGGCGCGGGTCCCAGAAGGACTGAGCGTCTGCAGCCATGTACTGGTTCTCGAAGCGGAAGTAGCCCCAGGCGTACGCCTTACCGTCGGCGTTGTTCCAGTACAGGGTGTCCATGAACCAGCATCGCTCGGCAGGACGGTTCTGGGAGGTGTACTGCCGAATGGGCCAGGTAGACCCTGTGAAGTACTCAGACGCTCCCCAGGCGTTGATGCCATAGTGGGAGATTAAGCCAATAGTGGGTTCGTCCCACCCAGTGACGTTGGGGTTGCCTAGGCTGGGGCACCAGTGGATTTGCCAGTTCTTGTTGTACGGACGCACCAGCACGGGCCAGGGGTTGAAGGGGTCCCACCACTGAGCGGGCACGCACATGTCGTCATAGTCCTGGATATACATCAGCGCAGCCAGCGCCATGTTTTTGATGTTGGACAGGCACTGCGTTTGCCGCGCCTTCGCCCGTGCTTGTGCGAAGACAGGGAACAGGATGGCTGCCAGTATCGCGATAATCGCGATAACAACAAGCAGCTCAATCAGCGTAAAGCCGCGTCGGCTCTTCATGTTCATCGCCTCCTTACCCATCTCCGTTCACAGCAGGCGGTGGCGCGCATGAGTCGCGCAGCACCACCTGAGCAGGTATCTCCACCCGTTGCGGGACCGGTTTGCCCTCCATCATGTCCATCAGCAGGCGCACGCCAGTGCACGCCATCTGTTCTAGGTCCACGCGCACAGATGAAAGCGGCGGCTGGATGGTAGAGCAGAACGGTTCGTCATCGAAGCCGATGAGCGAGAGGTCTTGCGGCACACGAACGTTCTTCTCCGTCATCGCGGGATAGGCGAACGCCAGCAAGATGTCCGACGCACCCACGATCGCCGTCAAGGGGGGACGCACCTCCAGCAGCCGCTTGAGCGCCTCCTGCACTGTGGGGCGGGGCTTTCCGTGTTGCATCACCCAGTCTGCCTCTGGAGTGATTCCCGCCTCTTGCAGGGCTTGCAGGTAGCCCTCGAATCGCTGTGCATAATGAGGCATGTAGTGTCCGGTGAGAAAACCTATCCGCCGATGTCCTAAGCGCACCAGCTCCTGCACCGCCTGTCGAGTG
>JANWXG010000014.1 GCA_025057335.1 bacterium
ACTGGGAGACACTCCTAATGATTGCGCAATCTCTTTCAGTGTGACTTTGCTCACGGCGGCTTCCAGCCTCGTATATGTATCGTTTCATATACATCGTTTCATATTATACATCCCTCTTGCAAAGATGTCAAGGGGATGCGGAAGATGACTCGGAAAAATCTTTCTTCCCTCGTGAATGGGGAAACCTGCTTGGGAGCGATTAGGCTGTCGCTATGGAACGCCCCTTCGCCCACTCAGAACAACAGAGGAGATTGGAGGGCGAGGCTCCTGCCGAGCCGTTCTCCTGTCACGTCAGAATAACGAGACGCACACTGCCGTGCGCTACCACTAGCATGGCGTGCCTTGGCAACCAAGCGCGCACGACGAACTCTTCAGCTTGTAGTGAAGCACGTCAGTTCTTCCTCCCCCACCCCAGGCGCACTGCCGTGTGCCACTAAAAGCAGACCTGTCTGTGCGCTACGATGAGCTGTCGCCCGTCGAGTGCAGGCAATGGGAAAGGTCAGCCTCTGGATGGCTCTTCCCCTGCACCTCCTCGATAGAGTATCATGAATACATGGAGGACGAGCATGTGTGGACGGTTTGCGCTGACACGACCAGCGGAGGAGGTTGCCGTGCGGTTCGGAGCACAGCAGGTGCTGTTCCAGTTTGGGCCGCGATACAACATCGCCCCCTCGCAGCCTGTTGCCGTCATCACGCATGAGGACGAGCGTATCTTGCAGGCGATGCGCTGGGGGCTGGTTCCCTTCTGGGCGAAAGACCCCAGCATTGGCAACCGCTTGATTAACGCGCGGGCGGAGACCCTGCTGGAGAAGCCTTCGTTCAAATACGCCTTCACGCGCCGGCGTTGCCTGGTGCCCGCTGACGGCTTCTTCGAGTGGCGCAAGGAGGACGGGCGTCGCTCCCCAGTGTACATCCGCCGGCGGGATGGAGGGCTGTTCGCCTTCGCGGGGTTGTGGGAAGAGTGGCAATCTCCAGACGGCTCGCCTCTGCGCACTTGCACTATCATCACCACCGAGCCAAACGCGCTCATTGCTCCCATCCATCATCGGATGGCGGTGATCCTGCGCCCAGAGGATGAGGCGCTCTGGTTAGACCACTCGGTGCGTGAGGTGAAACGGCTCATGGCGTTGCTTCAGCCTTACCCGGCAGAAGAGCTGGAAGCCTACCCAGTGTCTCCACGGGTAAACAACCCCGCCCACGACGACCCGTCATGTATTCAGCCCGCATAGAGGAGGAGGTCACCGTGAGCAGAACCTACCGCATTGTGATTGGAGTCATGGGAGCATCAGCGTGCGACGACGCCACGTACGAGTTGGCAAGGCGGGTTGGCGCGTTGATTGCGGAGCGCGGCGCAGTGTTGCTCTGTGGCGGGCGAGGCGGAGTGATGGAGGCGGCAGCGCAGGGCGCCAAGGAGGCGGGCGGTCTAACCATTGGCGTGATGCCTGGCATGAACGCCAACGAGTCTCCCCCGAACCCGTATGTTGACGTAGCGATTTTCACGGGCTTGCGCGACGGGCGCAACTGGGTGAACGTGTGCGCCAGTGATGCTATCATCGCGATTGCAGGGGGATACGGCACCCTCTCGGAGATCGCGCTGGCGCTCAAGGTTGGCAAGCCTGTGGTGTTGTTGCGTTCTTGGGAATTGCCTGCACGAGGGCATGCGCCGCTCTTCCATGCGCAAACCCCAGAGCAGGCAGTGGACATCGCGTTCCAGCAGGTGGTATGGTGAACTGTCATCTTGCTCAGGGCTGTGCATCGGATAGAACATAGGAGGTACCTCTCCGCATGGGTGAGGAGCGAGTAAGCGAACAGGTCAGCCTTCTCTATGTGCCTTTAGGCGAGGAAGACCCCTACCCTGAAGAGGACTGGGACTACGCTACCGCCGATACAAAAATCCTGACACACGGCTTCCATGCCTATCCTGCCATGATGATACCTCAGGTGGCTCGTCGCCTCATCCGCATGTACGGACGAGAGGGGCAAACGCTGCTAGACCCCTTCTGCGGTTCGGGCACTTCGCTGGTCGAGGCGCGGCTTGCCCAGTTGAATGCCTACGGAGTAGACCTCAATCCCCTAGCGGTTCTGCTTGCTCGCGTGAAAGCAACGCCTTTACCACCAGAATCGCTGCAGGAAAGTCTCGCGTGTATTTACGACCACTATCGCAGGCTACAGCGATTGCCCAAGGAAGAGCGACAGAAGTATGTGCCGCGCTTTTTCAACATCGACTACTGGTTCTCTCCTCAAGTGCAAGAGGATTTGGCTCTGCTACGCTCTGCAATCTGGTCGCTCCAGGAAAAGCTCTTGCGCGATTTCTTTCTCGTCGTTTTCTCCCACACCGTGCGCGAGTGCTCTTACACGCGAAAGGGAGAGTTCAAGCTCTACCGAATGCCTCCCGAGCAGCAACAGGCGTACCGTCCTGACGTGTTAGCAACTTTCCTTGCGAAGGCGGAAGCGAATATCGCGGGGATGGCACAATTCGTAGCGCAAGCGAGAGGAGAGAGTTGGCTGCAGGTATGGCAGGGCGACATGCGTCAGAAACAACCGATTCCTGACGAGACGGTAGACCTCATAGTGACCTCTCCCCCCTACGGCGACTCGCAAACAACGGTCGCCTATGGACAGTTCTCAAGGCTATCGCTGCAGTGGTTAGGCTTGCCTGACGAGGAGGCGAAGAGCATCGACTCCCGCGCTTTGGGCGGAAGACAGGCGGAGAGCCAGGCGCTGTGTTACCGCTCCGTCACACTGGACGAGACTACCGAGCGAATTGCTCAGCTCGACCGAAGACGGGCGAAGCAGGTACGTGCCTTCTACGACGATTTCTCGCTCTGCTTCACTGAAATCACGCGCGTCTGCCGACAGGGAGCAAAAGCGTGTTTTGTAGTAGGTAACCGTACAGTGAAAGGCGTCAAAATACCTACCGATGCGATTCTGGTGGAGATGGCAGAGGGATTCGGATGGCGGCTAGTGGAGACCTTTGAGCGACGCATTCCTAACAAAAGAATGCCTCTGCAGAACAGCCCGAGCAACGTTCCGGGAGAGCGAGGCGAGACGATGACGAGGGAGCACATCGTCATCTTGGAGAAGCAGGGATGAGTGAATGGCAAGTGCTCAAGAAGGAGATGCAAGGTTCGCGTGGCTTAGTGGCATGGGTGCGAAAACGGGCTTAGCGTGAAAGAAGGTACGGCTCAACGGGAGCCTCGCCCTCCAACTGGCGTTCGCTGGAGGGCGAATCGCTAGATGTGCCGAGACAGCCCTGTTCCACCTCCTCGCAGGCGGGAAGAGGGCAAGCAGATCAACAGCGACCATTCCCGATGCTGGGAAGCGAGCCTGTATTATGCCTGTCTCCCCGCTCGCCACTGGCGCAAGAGATCTACCTCAGCGGGATCATAGGGCGTGCCATCGGGATGGAGCAGGTCGTGTTGCCATACCTTGGGAGGAGGCGCACCTGGCTTCGACTCCCAGTCCAGATAGGTCTGCGTCTTCCCTGCGACTAGTCCCCAGAAGTACCAGCTTATCCGATGCTGCGCGAAGATAGGCAAGATGGCGGCGAAAGTATTGCCGACCTGCCGACGCAGAAACTCCGTGCAGAGGAGCGGTCGGCGATACCCCTTGAGTGTCTCCACTTGCTGCAGAACAACTTCTGGCGGGTTGTAAGTATGAAACGAAATCACGTCGGACAGTTCGACGAATCGCTGGTGCATCTGGTCCTGAAAGTCTGCCCACAGCCCCACTGTGAGCGGCTGGCTAGGGGAGACTTCCCGCGCCCACTGGAAAGTGGCTTCCACCAGCGGCAGGCTCTTCTCGCCCAATCCTGCATTGCCTGGCTCGTTGTATAGGTCCCAGACGACCACTCGCTCGTCCCGCGCAAACCGGCGAACCACGTCCTTCACGAACTGCTCTAGCCCCTTCCACGTGCTCTGGTCTAATACGCGCGACCGCCCCGGGCTGGCAACCCAGCGACTGTTGTGGACACCGGGAATGGGCGGCTCCTGCTTACCCAGCTGAGGCTCCTGGTTCCAGCAGTCGTCGAAAAGGACGAGCATCGTGCGTAGGCGATGCTTCGATGCGAGGGTAAGGAAGCGGTCTAATCGCTTGAGCAGACCGTCTCGGTCTGCCTCCCACACTAAGTAGTGCAGGAACACCCGTAGGCTGTTGAGATGGACGCGCTGCGCCCAGCCCAGCTCTTCGTCTATCGTGCGTTCGTCGAAGGTGTCCGCCTGCCACATCTCCAGCGTGTTGACCGCCGTGCGCGGGATGTAATTGCATCCACACAGCACCCCGACCTTCTTTTCCCACTCGCTCGCTCTGGTCTCACTCCATCTACCAGAAGACATGAGTCCCCTCCTTTAGCGGTGTTCCCAGCCCCCTGCAAACTGGCAACGCTGGGATAATTTTTCCATTAGGCAGGTTTCTGACTGCTCCCTCCAAAGCAAGCAGGAAAAGGATAGAAAACGTTGGCGAAGGGCATCAACGAGCCTCCACAAACCGCCTGATACCACTTTGAAACCCTCGAGAGGGCTTGGTAAGATGCTACCAGCCTGCTGCCAAAGGTTGCGCCACCACCTCCCGATTTGGTAACATAACGGAACGGCACACCTTTTTCACTACGCGGGGTTGGAGGCTAATGGAGAGCATCGAGCGTCAGTTGCAGGTACTGCAACGCGGGGTGGCAGCGCTCATCCCCGAGGACGGTCTGCGCGAGAAGCTGGAGAAATCAGCGCGCACGGGCAAGCCGCTGCGCGTCAAGCTGGGCTTAGACCCCACCGCACCCGATATCCACCTGGGCTTTGCGGTCGTGCTGCGCAAATTGCGCCAGTTTCAGGAGTTCGGACATACCGCCTGCCTCATCATCGGCGACTTCACTGCCATGATTGGCGACCCTTCGGGGCGTAGCAAGACCCGGCCGCAGCTGTCGCGTGAAGAGGTGGAGGCAAACGCCCGCACCTACCAGCAGCAGCTCTATCGCATCCTGATTCCCGAGCGCACTGAAATCTACTTCAACAGCGACTGGCTCGGCAAGATGACTTTCGCCGACGTGATACAGCTGGCGTCCAGATACACTGTAGCGCGCATCCTGGAGCGCGACGACTTCCAGAACCGCCTCGCCGAAGGTAAACCGCTGGGCATGCACGAAATCCTCTACCCGTTATGCCAAGGCTATGACTCGGTCGCCATCCAGTCGGACATCGAGATGGGAGGCACCGACCAGATATTCAACAATCTCGTGGGACGCGACCTGCAGCGCGAATACGGTCAGGACCCGCAGATAGTGCTCGCCATGCCTTTGCTCGTGGGGCTAGACGGCGTGGAGAAGATGAGCAAGTCGCTGGGAAACTACATCGGCATCACCGAGCCGCCCGACCAGATGTTCGGCAAGGTGATGTCGCTGCCCGACGAACTGATGGTGCAGTATTTTGAACTGTGCACCGACGTGCCAATGGAGGAGGTGCACGCTATCGCGGAAGGGCTCAAAGCGGGCACGCTGCATCCGATGGAGGTCAAACGCCGTCTCGCCCGCGAGATTGTGTCCCTCTACCACAGCGTCGCGGCAGCCGAGGAGGCAGACCGCGAGTTCATGCGCGTCTTCTCTGCGCGTGAGCTGCCCGACGAGATGCCCGAGCTAGAGTTGCCCGCCGACATTGTGAAGGACGGCAGGGTGTGGCTGCCGCGCCTGCTCTCTGCGCTGGGGCTGGTGAGTAGCAACAGCGAGGGGCGACGCATGATCCAGCAGGGGGCTGTGGAGATTAATGGCGTGCGCCACACCGACCCGTCAGCAGAGATAGAGGTCGCCTCGTTGCACGGGGCGGTGATTCGCGTAGGCAAGCTGCGCTTTGCACGAGTCAAGGAACACACGCCCCCTCCTTCGCCCGAGGAGGGGGCGTAGGAAGGTTACTGCGCACGCCTCGCTCTATCCACGCTCTAACTGCAAGGTGAGCGTAGGCGCGTCGCAAATCTCGCTTGGACCGAAGTACTGGATGGGTCCGGGGAAGCGATAGTCGTCCTCCACTGCCCACTTTTCGCGCTGCGCAGCGAAGGTCTGGAACGGCTTTCCGTCAAGGTCAACCAGCGCCTTGCGGATGACGGGCGTCGGCTTGCCCTTGCGCATCTCGATATGCAGCATCATTGTCACGGGCACGCCGCCTGCCACCCACTCGTCGGCGCTGCGTGTGAGGTTGCGCACGTACACCGTGTAGCCTGTCAGCCCCGCGCGAATCAGCTGCGCTGCCGCGTAGCCCAGCGTGTAAGCGTAGTCGGCGTCGAAGTTCGTCGGCGCGGCGCAGCGTCCCTCGTAGCCGAAGAAGTGGCTGAGCGGGCTGAACTTCACCTCCTGCGCCTCGCCCTTCGCCTGCAGCTCGCGGATGCGGTCGGACACGAGGTCGATCAGTAGCCGTTCCGTCTCTACCTGCGACAGCGGCACGTTGCCGTGGCTGTCGCGGCGTAGCAACACTGCCTGGATGTCCTGCGGCAGTGAGCCGTACACGCGCGCACTGTGGTCGCTCAGCTTGTTGCTCAAGTACTGCACACGCTCCGCATGGTCGGGCAGGCTGTGGATGTACGCCTCCTCCTGTCCCAGGATGGCACTGAGCTCGTCGATGAGCGCCTTGAAGTCGGAGATGAACTCCACCAGCCCCTCTGGCACCAGCGCAATGCCGTAGTTCTTGCCCACCTGCGCCCGCTTCACCACCGACTGCACAATCTGCTCCACAATCTGCTCGAGCGTGATACCCTTCGCCTGCACCTCCTCTGAGATGAGCGCGACGTTGGGGTGGGTCTGCAAGGCGCATTCGAGCGTCACGTGGCTAGCAGCGCGCCCCATCAGGCGGATGAAGTGCCAATACTTTACCGACGACATGGCGTCGCGCGCGATGTTGCCAATGAGCTCAGAGTACACCTTGCAGGCGGTGTCGAAGCCGAAGGAGGCTTCGATTATCTCGTTCTTCATGTCGCCGTCGATGGTCTTGGGCACGCCGATGATACAGGTGTTTGCTCCAACGGAACGCAGGTATTCCGCTAGCACTGCGGCGTTGGTGTTCGAGTCGTCGCCGCCGATAATCACCAGCCCGTCCATCCCCATCTGCTCGAAGTTCCTGCGGCAGGCTTCTAGGTCTTCGGGCTTTTCAATCTTGTCGCGCCCCGTCATGATGAGGTTGAAGCCACCCGTGTTACGGTACTGGTCAACCAGGTCAGCGGTGAGCTCGATGTATTTGCCCTTGATAACGCCCGCAGGGCCCTTTAGGAAGCCATACACCTGGCTTTCGGGGTTCGCCGCTTTGAGGGCATCGAACACGCCTGCAATCACGTTATGCCCACCCGGCGCAGGGCCACCCGACAGCACCACGCCTACCTTGAGCGGCCTGGTGCTGAGGTCGCCCTTGCCCTCTACGAGCGTAGCGATAGGCTGCCCGTAAGTATGGGGGAACAGTTTGCGTATCTCCTCCTGATGGGCAGCGGGCTGTGTGGGTTCACCCAGCTGCACCGCAATGTTGCCCGTGCGCAGTGCGGGAGGAAGCTTCGGCTGATAAAATGCCCGCGCTCGCTGTAGCGGAGATTTGCCGTTCGTCATCATCCTCGCCTCTCCTCGTATGCGGTGTGGTTAAGTATATCTTACAACACAAACGGGCAAAATGCCATAACAGAAGCGTAAAAGCCCCTCCCGAGGGAGGGGCTTCGCAATGAAAACCGCCCAGAACTACTCCTCGCCGATGAGCAATCCGTAGGTGCCATCTTTGCGGCGGTAGAGCACGCGCACCCCTTGCGTCTCAGCGTCTAGGAAGACATGGAAGTCGTGCTGTAGCATCTCCATCTCCATCGCTGCCTCTTCCAGCGTGGAGGGCTTGAGGGCGAATCGCTTGATGCGTGCGACGCGGAAGGGCAGTGTCTCCTCTCCTGGCTCTGCAGCGGGTTCCTCACCGACTGCCTCCAGCATGAGTGTAATCTCCTCCGCGTGTAGCAGGTCTTCCCGTTCGCGTTTCGCCAGCGAGCGGAAACGTTTGCCCTTGAAGCGCGCCAGCTGCGCGTCCAGCTTGTCCACCACGCGGTCTACTGTGGCACGCAGGTCGCTGTTGCTGTCCTCGGCACGCAGGGTGATGCCGTCCCCGTTGAGCGTGATTTCGACTGTGTGCCTGCCGCGCACCTCTTCATGCACCACGGTCGCATTGCGGAAGTTCTTGAAGTGGCGCTCCAGCCTGTTGATTTTTTTCTCCACGTACTCCCGCACGGCGGGAGGGAGCGAACCCTCGACATCTCGAAATTGCACCTGCATCGTCGCGCCTCTCATCCCTCTATGGTGTCAAGGTAGAGTTTGCCTCGTCCACCACCTATTATCAACAAAATTCGCTCTCCGCTGCAGGGAAACCTGCAGAACGGGGAGAAAGATTGCTAGAAACGTTATACCCCATCCAACGGTCTGTTTGACGGCGAGGAGGAAACCGAAGATGAGAGTAAGATGCTACATCATCCTCGTGCTGACCTTCGTTTTGGTTGTGGGCGTGCTAGCGACACCGAAACACATGGTCACCTTCAACCGGACATACTCTCCCCCAAAGGACAGCGCATTAGGAAAAGCGAAGTGCGCAGCATGCCACGTGAAGGGCAAGGAGCTGAACCTGTACGGGAAGGACTTGCAGAAGGTGATGCGGGAGAAGGGTACGAAAGATGTGACGGTGGAGATACTCAAAGCCGTTGAGAGCCTGGACTCGGACAAGGATGGCGTTGCGAACTTGAATGAACTGAAAGCAGGAACACTCCCTGCTGACAGCAAGAGCAAACCCTAAGTAGAGATGCACTACGCAGCAACACGTCAGACAGGAGGTTACACCCGATGCACAAAGCGAAACTGCTGATTACCACCCTGCTCGCGTTTGGGGTGATGCTCACTGCGCTGGCAACCCCTAAGATGCAGCCACTGTTCAACCGAACCTACCCTACCTCTAAGGACAGCGACGTCGCCAAGGCGAAATGCGCAGTCTGCCACACGAAGGGCAAAGAGCTCAACGCGTACGGCAAGGATGTGGCAAAGGCGATGCAGGACAGGAAGGCGAAAGACCTCACTGCCGAGATTCTGAAGTCTATCGAGAATCTCGACTCGGACAAGGATGGAGCCAACAACGGCGCGGAGCTGAAAGCAGGCACGCTGCCGGGCGACTCCAAGAGCAAGCCCGCCTCCTGACAGGGGGAGGCTTCAGCGGGATACAACGCATCGCCAAACCGCACGAGGGGAGAGCGAGCGAACCAGTTCTCCCCTCGTGTTCTCATCTTATCAGGCTTGCCCCTCAGCAGAGAAGCAGAGCACTACAGGCTTCTCTTGAACCAGCTGACAAACGCATCGGTGAGAGAGTGCACCACTCCGCCTGCAATCAGCCCGATGAGAGCGGATTGCGCCCACGTCACGTGAGATTGTAACGTGAGGCGCAGCTCCTGCTGCAGAGCCTGCAGGATTTGCGATTGGTCGATGGGTACAATCCACCGGTCAACGGCAACGATACCGAGCCGAAGCAGCACATACAGGATGAGGAAGAAGTACAACGCACGCAACAGCGGACCCAACAGCCAGCTATGCGACAGCCAGTGACGATGGGGGACGAGTATCTGGTAGGGCAGCCAGAAGAACCGGAACATCCCCCATCGGCGATAGGCGCGCGAGTGGACGTCCAGGTCTGGGGAAAGTGCCATGCCCGAGAAGACGTATGAACCGATTCCGATGCCCACCGATACCCAGTCGGGAGAGGGATGTACCTTGGCAATCACGGGTACTGCTGCGGCAGCGCTGATCACCGTGATGGCGTCGTGAACCCGTCCTGAAGGCATATTTACAAACCGTTGGAGAAGTCGCGCAGTTTTCGGCAGTTATTGCGGTTGCGCAGTTTCTTGATTGCCTTGGCTTCGATTTGGCGAATGCGTTCGCGGGTGACGTTGAAATGCTTGCCAACCTCCTCGAGGGTATGAGGCATGCCGTCGATGAGCCCAAAGCGCATCTTGATGACGTCGCGCTCGCGCTCGGTCAGCACTCGCAAAGCCTCCTCGATGCGGTCGCGCAGCAAGCTTCGGTCCGCCGCTTCGGTAGGAGAGACGCAGTTATCGTCCTCGATGAAGTCCATGAGGTGCCCGTCTTCGTCCTCACCCACTGGGGTGTCTAGCGACAGGGGTTCTGGCGCAATACGGATAATCTCGTTGACCTTCTCCACGGGGATGCCCATATCTTCCGCCAGTTCCTCAGGGGTCGGCGTGCGCCCTAGTTTCTGTTCCAGTTGGCTACGCCGTTTCATGAGGCGGTTGATGGTCTCGACCATGTGTACGGGGATACGGATGGTGCGAGCCTGGTCGGCAATGGCGCGCGTGATCGCCTGACGGATCCACCACGTCGCGTAGGTGCTGAACTTGTATCCTCGGCGGTAGTCGAACTTCTCAACAGCGCGGATGAGCCCCAGGTTGCCTTCCTGGATGAGGTCGGAAAATGCCATACCTCTCCCGCTGTAGCGTTTCGCAATCGAGACCACAAGGCGCAGGTTAGCCAGAGTAAGCTTGCGCTTCGCCTCTTCGTCCCCTTGAGCCACTAGCCGCGCCAGACGTTGTTCTTCTTCGGGAGACAACAGGGGGGTCTTTCCGATTTCTCGCAACCACATGCGCACCGAGTCGTCTAGGGGGATACCTTCCAGCTGCGCAATTTCCTGGTCCGCCAGCTCGTACTCTTTGGCGGGTACCCCGAAATCGTATCCCTCCTCGGATACGGGGAAACCTTTGACCGTCTCTATCACCTGGATGCCCTCGACGTCGAGGAACTCCAGCATCTGTTCCAGCTCGTCCGCATCCACATCCATCTCCGACAGGGCTTCACTGAGCTCGTCCGAGGTCAGATAGCCCCGGTCTTTGCCCTGCTGCACGAGTCGCTGCATCTGTCCCTTGTCGGGGAGATGTTCCATTTCCACGTCTGGTATCACTCCTTTCGGTCGCGTCGCGCTTCGGAGTGTAGCTCACTGATGAGCTTTTGGTACTCTTGATAATTCTTGCTATCTGGCGAGAAATCCTGCGCCAGCTGGGCAGATATCTGTATCTGCCGCGTGCGTTTGTGCCACCGTTGCAGGTAACTCACCGCGCCTTGCAGCGCCGATTGACTCAAAGGCTCCTCCAGCGCTAGGCGCATCGAGACCGCCTCCCGCAGGCGTGGATCACTGAGCGCAGCCAATAGAGAGGGCAGATGCAGCTCCATGCCCGCTTCCCACGCACGCCGTACCAGTTCAAAAAACTGTTGCGCCCCCTCGCTCACCATATCGCTCGGCTGGGCAATCTGTAACACGAACGCGCGCCATTCCTCGGAGAGTATACCCCGGAGGAGCGCGCCCTCCGCACGCAGCACCCCTTGCGGGAAAGGCTCTGCGACCTCCGCAGCGGGCGGCACCGGCTCGGAGGTCAACTGCGCCTGTTGCGTCTCCATCCCTTTATAACGCAAGAATCGTTCCACTTCCCGCCGAATGAGCTCCTCCGGTTTACTGGGATTCGTGAAATAGGTGGGATGTAAACGGGCAAGTTGCGTGATGTACCTATCCCGTTCAATGCCCGTTGGGATTGCCGCGAGAATCGGGATGGCATGCTGAAGCACTTGAGTCCTACCCTCCACCGTGTCGAGGTCGTGGCGTCGGTATAGCTCATGCAGGAGAAAATCGGTGAGAGGTTCCGCCCTGTTCAGACACTCTTGCAGCGCCTGCGCTCCCTGTCGACGCAGCAGACTGTCGGGGTCTTCGCCTTCGGGCAGCCGGGCGATGCGCACCTCCAAACCGTGTTGCCGTAGCATCTCGCCCGCTCGTTTTGCGGCTTCCGTTCCCGCGTTGTCTGAATCGTAAACCACAATCACGCGCGATACCAGCCGCGAGAGGATGTCTATCTGCTCCTCGGTGAGGGCAGTGCCCATCGTGGCGATGGCGTGTGTGAACCCTGCCTGGTGGGCTGCAACCACATCCATGTAGCCCTCCAGCAAGAGGGCGGTACGCTCTGCCATCATGCGTTCTTTCGCTAGGTGGAGGGCGTACACCGTGCGGCTCTTCCGGAAGAGGGGCGTTTCGGGGCTGTTGAGATATTTGGGCTGCGCGTCACCGATAGCTCGCCCGCCAAAAGCCACCACCCGTCCCTGTCGGTCCCATATGGGGAACATCAGTCGGTCGCGAAAACGGTCATAGTACTCCCCGTCCTCTCCCTGTGCTACCAGTCCTGCCTCGGCGGCAATAGCCAAGGAGAACTTCTTTGCCTTGAGCAGGCGGCTCAGGGCAGTGCGTTCTGGCGGAGCGTAGCCGATGGCGAACCGCTCTTGTGTCTCTGGGGTTACACCACGCTGTCGTAGGATGTGCTGGGGCAGAGGGTAGCGTTGCAACGCCTCGCGGAAAAATTGTGCGGCGAAATGGTTGACCCGCAGTAGCTGCTGACGGCGGTCCTCTTCCTCCTGGGTCGGCGCCGTGCCTCGTGGATCAAAGCGCAGACCTGCCCGTTCCGCTAGCAGACGCACGGCTTCTAGGAAGGGGACGTTTTCTACGCGCATGACAAAGTCAAAAACATCGCCATACTGTCCACAACCGAAACAGCGCCAGCGCTGCAGCTCGGGATTCACAGTAAAGGAAGGTGTCTTTTCGGCATGGAACGGGCAGAGCCCCTTGAAGCTCTTGCCCGTCCGTTTGAGCGCCACGTACTGTGAGACCACCTCGACGATGTCGCTACGTGCCCGAATCTCATCCAGGTCTGCACTGGCGCGCAATGCCACCGACACCTTCCTCCATCAGGCTGGCTCCCGAACGTTCTAGGGTAAGGATGGGTATCCGCTACTTCTCCATCGCCGCGACGATAATGGAGACCACCTTGTTGTCATAGAACTGGAAGGCGACGTGGTGGTTTGGGTAGCTGACGTACAGCGTTGCCCCTAGGTTCTGGTGCTCCTTGGGCCAGCCGTAGACGGCTACCACCCTCTGGTACGTGTCGCCGAGTTTAATGCCGCGCGCGGTGCGGGCAATGCCCGACTTATCTTCGTAGCCAATCGCCTTCGCCTGCACAACGAGACCGTCCTTATTCACCAGAAACTCGTAGATGACGCCTCCCGGTCTCTCGTAAATCAGGGTGGTCTCCTGCTCCAGCATCATGCCGCCAGGAGTGGTGCGCAAGCCAACAGAAGGCAATCCCACCCCTCCAGGCGTTCCCGTCATGCCAGCCATGCCAGGGGCACCGTACATCGGAGGAGCGCCAGGCACCGCGCCCATTCCGGGACGAGGCACACCGATGCCTCCAGGCAAGCCTGGCAAGCCGGGGGTTCCTGTTGTCGGCGCTCCCATCATGGGACTGCCCACCATCGCCATGCCTTCCTCTTCATCCAACCTACCCCCGAAGCTCCCTCGGGGACCCATCATGGCTCCTCCACCTATCGCGGTGCCAGCCCCTGCCATCGGAGGCATGCCGCCATACCCAGGCATCGGCATGCCGGGCACGGGACCTCCCCCCGCGAAAGCAGGAGCTCCAGGTACTCCCGGCATCCCAGGCACTCCCGCCATACCGACCCGCCCGGGCGCTCCAGGCACTCCCGCCATCCCCGCCTGCTGTTGCGCAGGAAGGTTGTAGGCAACTTGCCCCACCGTTACCTGCGTCGGATTGCCAAAACGCGCCAGCACGGTTTGTACCCGCGACAGCATGCGAATGCCTAGGAATTGACGCTCCACAGCGTGCGCCGCCGATACCCATCCCAGCACGCTAGCAGTGACCAGCACCCATGCCAGTCCGCTTCCTCGGAGCAAGCCTGTCTTCCTCTCCATCTGGTTTCCTCCCCTTCGTGTCTTCGTGTTGCCAAAGAGAACCGCACTGTGGTGCTCTCTTCGGTACTGCCAGAAGGTTTTCCTGCGTACGTCTCCCGCGTTGTGTGTGGGGCAGAACTCTTCAAGGGGACACGCCCCACCGTCAACCCGGTGTTGGACGCTCGGAAGCGCGTCCCCTCCCCTCCTCTTATTCTACCCCATTGCGAGCGACTGTCACAAAACCCGCTCGCAGGTTGTCCCTTGCCCCTGATTCTGGTCGGGGGAAGGGACTGGTACGACGGCTAAGCCGCGCCCTCCTGATGTTTTGGCTCACTAGAAGGTTCGCCCTCCAGTCCCTCAGGTGGCGTGCGAGGCTCCTGCCAGTCGTCCCCTTCCTTGTCATGCTGAGCCGAAAGCGAAGCATCTCTTTCCTTTTTCAGCCGAACCCTGACACCACTGTTTAGACGCAGCAGCCTCACGAAAGGTAACAGGGTTACCTTAACCCTGTCCGTTCCAGAGGCGGGATGCCTGATAAACTACTATAGTTGTTGGAAATTTGACATTCTGCGTGCGGCGTGTTAAGATGAGACCGACTGCCTAGAGGCAGGCGCAGGCTAGAGGGCACAAGGCTTCTCACCATAGGGAAGATATGAGAGCAGGAAGGAGCGCCACGTGACGGTCGGCACAGTGATAGGGAAGTATCGCCTCCTTCGCGAAGTCGGCGAAGGGGGTATGGCAAAGGTATTCGAGGCAGAGGACCAGACTATCGGTAGGAGGGTTGCGCTCAAGCTGCTGGTCATACCGCCCGCCGTTTCCGAACGGGAAAAGTGTCTCCTCCTGCAGCGGTTTCAGCAAGAAGCCCAGGCGGCAGGCGTCCTGTCGCATCCGAATATCATCACCGTCTACGAAGTAGGCGAAGACGGTGACCTGCACTACATCGCGATGGAGATGCTGACGGGCACCACTGTCCGTCAGCTGCTTCGCCACAGCGGTCGCCTCGCGGCTGACCAGGCGCTGAGCATCTTGCTGCAGGTCGCTCGGGCGCTGGACTACGCTCATCGGCAAGGGGTGATACATCGCGACGTCAAGCCAGACAACATCGTGCTGACCGACGAGGGCAGCGTGAAGCTGACCGACTTCGGTATCGCTCAAGTGGCGAACGACCTGTTCCAGACGCAAAAAGGGATGTTGTTTGGCTCGCCGGCATACATGGCTCCTGAGCAGATTCTGGGGACATCTGTGGACTACCGCACCGACCTCTTTTCGTTAGGGGTGACTGCCTACGAGATGCTTACGGGACGCTTGCCTTTCGAGGCTCCGACCGTGACCGCAGTAATGCATCGCATCGTCTATGAGGAACCGCAACCAGCGCCCGAGCTGCCCCGTGCGGCGGAAGCCGCGCTACGCCGCGCTCTGGCAAAAGACCCGCGAGAGCGCCCAGCTTCCGCAACGGCACTGGTGGAGGAGCTCATCACCGCCTACTACGGCACAGCAGTCGTGCCTGCCGAGGCGCGCTGGAGTCCCCCTACCCCATCCTGGCATCGTCATGAGGAGAGAGCGCCTATGAATCGGTTCGTCTCCCGCGCTTCCCGTTCCCAAAGCCCCCTCTGGTGGGGTATCGTGGCTGTGCTCGTCGTGACAGCGGTTGCCATACTCGCGTGGCGTCTGCTCCTCCCGAAGGGGGAGCCGTTCGGAGTCCGCATTGTGGACGTCGGTGATTCGCCTAGCACTGTCAACACGGTAGCTCCCAACTTTGTGCTCAACGACTTCGAGCTCACGGCCAGCTCTTGGCAAGCGGAAAACCCAGGAGTGCGACTGGAGCGCGTGCGCGGCGGTGCTAGTCAAGCTGCATACTGGCTGAAAGCAAGCGGTGTGCAGCTGAAGCCAAGCGAGCAAGTAGCCCTCTTTTGTCTGCCTGAGACGCGCGACTGGTCGCGGTTCGGAGGTACTATCGCGGTGGACGTGTTCGTGCCGGGCACAGCGCCCACTGACCTGCGTGCCACCATGGACGCAGAGGACTCTCAAGGGAGACTGCAGACCATGCCAGGCGAGGGCACGACACTCCGCCCAGGAAGATGGGCGACGGTGCGCTGGCAGGCGGGCGCAGTGACAAAAGATGTAGCGCGGTTGCGATTGAAACTGCTGTGTGGACTGCAGGCCTACCGGGGCTACTTCGGCATCGACCACGTGCGTGTGCAGGGCACCGCGCCAGCACCCTCAGCGCTTCGCTACAAGGTGCGCGTAGGACCATTTGATGACTCGGCAGCGCTGGAGCGGGAGATGGTGCGCCTGAAGTCGCTGGGCAGGTCGCCCTTCCCCGTGCGTGAAGGGGGGAAACGGTATCTACAGGTGGGAGCGTTCACCACTCTCGAGTCCGCCCGACGCGAGCTGGATGCGCTGGTGGCGCAGGGATACCAGGAAGTGCGCTGAGAGAGGCTCCTCCCCCTGTTGCCAGATAGCTCCTCCCCTCCGCACAGAACCTTGACCTGTGCCAAAAATGTGTTATCCTATATAAGGGCGGTGTGCTGCTACGCTCCGCTCCCTCGCCGACAGGCGAAAAACAAACTCTACATCGACGGGTGGAAGGATATGGCAAATAAGCGAGTGTACCTGTTCGAGGAAGGCAATGCCCAGATGCGTGACCTTCTGGGCGGCAAGGGTGCCAACCTTGCTGAGATGACCAACATCGGTCTACCAGTCCCTCCAGGGTTCACCATCACCACTGAAGTGTGCATGCAGTACCTCCGCAGCGGCAACCAGTTCCCCGAAGGCTTGATGGACGAGGTGCGCGCCGCGATGGCGGAGGTAGAGCGACGTATGGGGCGCAAGTTCGGCGACCCCGACAACCCATTGCTGGTGTCGGTGCGCTCGGGCGCGAAGTTCTCCATGCCCGGCATGATGGACACCATCCTCAACCTTGGGTTGAATGAGCAGACAGTGCAAGGGCTCATCAAACAGTCCAACAACCCTCGCTTCGCCTACGACGCCTACCGCCGCTTCATCATGATGTTCTCGGACATCGTGCTGGGCGTGGAGCGGCATGAGTTCGAAGAGCTGCTGGACGAGTACAAGAAGCGGCTGGGTGTGACGCTGGACACGGAGGTGCCCGCCGACGCGCTGCAGCAGCTGTGCCAGGACTACCTGAAGTTGGTGAAAGAAAAGACGGGCAAGGACTTCCCGATGGACCCCTACGAGCAGTTGAAGCTGGCGATCGAGGCGGTCTTCCGTTCGTGGAACAACCCGCGTGCGCAAGTGTATCGTGAGCGCGAAGGCATCCCTTGGGACCTGGGCACCGCCGTCAACGTGCAGACGATGGTGTTCGGCAACATGGGCGACGACTCGGGTACAGGCGTGGCGTTCACCCGCGACGCGGCGACGGGCGAGAAGAAGCTGTACGGCGAATACCTCGTCAACGCGCAAGGCGAAGACGTGGTAGCAGGTATCCGCACCCCCATGCATCTCGACGAGCTGATGTCCATCAACCCCGAAATCTACAAGCAGTTTGATGAAATCGCCAAGCTGCTGGAAAACCACTATCGCGATATGATGGACATCGAGTTCACCGTCGAGAAGGGTCGCTTGTTCATCCTGCAGTGTCGTGTGGGCAAGCGTACCTCGCTGGCAGCGGTCAAAATCGCTGTGGATATGGCGAAGGAAGGGCTGATTAGCAAGGATGAAGCCATCCTGCGCGTAAAGCCGAGCGACATCGACCAGCTGCTGCACCCGCAGATCGACCCCAAGGCGCAAGTGCACGTCATCGCGAAGGGCTTGGCAGCGTCGCCCGGAGCAGCAGTGGGCAAAGCCATCTTCGACGCTGACACCGCTGCTGAGCGCGGCAAGGAGGAGCCCGTCATCCTCGTGCGTCCCGAAACCACGCCCGATGACATTCACGGCATGCTCGCCTCCAAGGGCGTGCTGACGGCGCGCGGAGGCATGACCAGCCACGCGGCAGTGGTAGCGCGTGGCTTCGGCATCCCCTGCGTAGCGGGTTGCGAAGCCATCTCCATCGACCTCAATAAGCGCGAGTTCTCCGTCAACGGCATCACCGTGAAGGAGGGCGACTGGATTTCCATCAACGGCTCCACAGGCGAGGTTATCCTGGGACAGGCGCCGCTGGTGGAGGCGATGTTTACCGACGAACTGCACGAGCTGCTGGACTGGGCGGACGAGCGGCGCAAGCTGGGCGTGCGCACCAACGCCGACAACCCGCGCGACGCCAAGCAGGCAGTGGAGTTCGGCGCGGAAGGCATCGGTCTGTGCCGCACCGAGCACATGTTCTTCGAGACCGACCGATTGCCCGTCGTGCAGGACATGATCCTCGCCCGCACCGAGGAGCAGCGACGCGCTGCGCTGGACAAGCTGCTCCCCGTGCAGCAGAAGGACTTCGAGGGCATCTTCGAGGTAATGGGAGGACGTCCCGTCACTATCCGCCTGATTGACCCGCCGCTGCACGAGTTCCTGCCCAGCTACGAGCAGACCCTGCGGGAGGTGACCGAGCTGCGCGTGGCGGTGAACACGCTGGGCGGCAAGGCGTTAGAGGGCATCCTCGCTGAGAAGGAGCGTCTGCTCGAGGCGATTGAGGGTATGCGCGAGTTCAACCCGATGCTGGGCTTGCGCGGCTGTCGTCTCTCTATCCTCTTCCCCGAGATTGTGGAGATGCAGGTGCGCGCCATCCTGCAGGCGGCAGTAGCGGTCAAGAAGCGCGGTATCGATGTCCATCCTGAAATTATGATCCCGCTAGTAGGCGACGTGCACGAGCTCATCTTCGTGCGCGAGAAGCTCGAGGCAGTCGCCAAGGCGGTGCTGGAGGAGGCGGGCATGGACATCGACTACAAGTTCGGCACGATGATTGAAATCCCGCGCGCGGCGCTCACCGCCGAGGAGATTGCTCAGCACGCCGAGTTCTTCTCCTTCGGCACCAATGACCTCACGCAGACCACCTTCGGCATCAGCCGTGACGACGCCGAGGGCAAGTTCCTGCAGCGCTACGTAGAGATGGAAATCTTGCCCGCCAACCCATTCGAGAAGCTCGACCGCAAGGGTGTCGGCAAGCTGATGCGTCTGTGCGTGGAGGACGCCCGCAAGGTGAACCCGAGTATCAAGCTGGGCATCTGCGGCGAGCACGGCGGCGAACCGTCGTCCATCGAGTTCTGCCACGAGATTGGGCTGGACTACGTGTCCTGCTCGCCGTTCCGCGTGCCGATTGCCCGCCTCGCCGCCGCGCAGGTGGCTATTAAGGACAAGGTTTCGGTGACGGTGGATAAGTAGAGCTGTCACAGCGACAGATGCCCAAAGCCCTCCGACGCTGGTCGGGGGGCTTTTTCCATGTCGCCTAGAGGACGAGGCTCCCGCCGAGCCGTCGCAGCGCACTGAAGTGCGCACGCGGAGTTTCTCCTACTGTAGCCCCAATCTGGCTCCGCGGGCGAACATGCCCTGCTTGCGCAACAGAAGGAGCCGATTTGGGCTTCAGGAAGAGAGCTGCATCATGAGCCTGCTGGTGGAGGCGGTTTCACGCTAGGGGAGGCGCTTCGTGCCGCAACCGTCGTGGCAGCAGGCGCCCTGCGGTTGGTGGGGAAGGTAGGCGTGCTGGCGGCAGGTACACGAGCGGTTATGGTGTTACTGGCGAGAAGCCCGCTGGAGCGTATTCAGAGCCTGCTTACCATCCGTGAAGTGTGCTTGCAAGGCAGGGAGGTGCAGTAGCGAGGGCATACCTCCTGCCCCCCTGAGGTCAGCGTTGTAGAAAGCCCCCTTCGCGAGGGGCAGGTTGCTGTCTCTCTCGCCGTCAGCGGTGCACCGCTGAGAAGTATCCCGCCAGAAATACCAGCGGCGCGTTGTAGTAGATAGCAGGTTCGGTCAGTGTCCAGTTGTTGGGGTCGTTACGGAAATGCTTTGCTGGGTAGCGCGAAATCCCTGCTGACTCCCACTGGTTCACGCCTCCGGGCACAAAACCAGGTGGTTCAGGCAGCCTTGCCGTAGCGGAGCGCCCGTAGATACCATGATAGATGACGGTGACGCGCGTACCGTAGCCCGTTACCATGCTGGTAGCGACGGCGTTTCTGCCCAGCAGATAGTGCAAGGTGTCTTCCGCCAGCCGCACGTACTCCTCCCTAGGCGCGAATCGATTCGCCAGCAAGGTGTAGTAGCCCATCTTGGCAATAATCTGGTTAGAGCTCCAGCAGAAGTGGTCAGGCGTCCAGAGGGGCACGGAGTAGGCATCTGCCTTCCATGCCTGCACGGCACGGTCTGCCAGTTGCAACCAGCGTGCGCGCGCCTTCTGTCGCAAACCGTTCCCTTCCCGTTGCGACAGCGCCAGAGTGCCCACCGAGCAGTCGTACACTGCCCACATCAGCGTATCTGGCACATTGCTGCCTTCGGGCATCAGTTGTTCCAGTGTGCGTTCTGCGACAGCACGGAACTCCTCTTCGCCAGTGGCATCCCACAACGGAGCAGCGGCGGTGAGCAGGTGTTCAGGCTTGGCGTTCTCGGCGATGAGCCGTTTCCAGGCAAGCCGAGCCGCTGCGAGGTAGCGCTGTGCCTTTGGGCGCAGGGCGGGAACGGCAGAGAAGGTGCGCGCGGCGCGCGCCCATACTGCGGCGCAGACCGCTGTCGCCTCGTGCGTAGGGGGAAGGAGGCGACGTTCTTCCTGTAGCCACTCGGCGTTGCCCCGTCTGGGGGCGGCGCTTTCGTGGAGACGGTCGTAGACGGCGCCCGCCTGCGCCCCTTCCTGTATCTGCATCTTGAGCAGCCAGTCCAGCTCCCATGCTGCCTCATCCAGAATGTCTGGCACCCCGTTGCCCGACTCGGGGATGTTCAGCTGCCCGTCAGGGAAGGCGCCGGGCTTCAGGTCGTACAGGTCGAGCATGAAGAAAAGCGGGTAACGCACCCAGGGGGGATACTTGTTGTTGTCTCCTGCATCGTGCCAACCGCCAGTCACATCACGCGGGTCTGTGCCTTCGCGCGTTACCGCCTGTCTGTCGCCCAGATGGCATGCTGGGCGGGCAAAATCCCCTGCAAACTGCTTACTCAGCTCGGTACCGCAACGCTGCAGGTAGTAGAAACGCATGGCGTCTACGAAAAGCCTGTCATAGATGCCCTCTCGCACCTCGAAGGGAGGTGATGGCTCCACCCCGTCAGCCTCGATGCGGTACCTGCCTGGCTGGGTCACCGCACTAAAGTCGGCGTCCACCACCGTGTCGCCCGACACGGAGTCGTTTTCTTTCACCAGGCGTGTCTCACCCTCATACACCACTCTGTTGCTGTCCACCTCCACCACGCGAAATCGCCGTACGGGCGCACTGATTTTGGCGACCTTCACCATGCGCGGGAAGTAGCCGAGCTGGTTGACTTTAATCGGGGGGTGTTGCCGTTCGGGAGAGGTCGTCACAAAACGGATGTCCCGCAGGTAGACAGTCATCGGCTGTGGCTCGCCGTCGTTGAAGAGCACTACCTTGATGCAGTCGTTGAGCTCAATGCCCCTTGCGTCACGCACCAGGTCGGCAAGGGCGATGCGCACTTTCTGCCACCGCGTGGAGAGGTTCGT
>JANWXG010000150.1 GCA_025057335.1 bacterium
CCGTTCGGCTCACCCGAGGGTTCGCCCTCCAGGGGGCGTGTGCTGGAGGGCGAGGCTCCCGCCGAGTCGTCCTCCCTTTTCATACTGAGGCGGTTTCCCCATAAAAACTCCTTAACACTCTTTCAGTAACATCGTAGCGGTTATAAAGGGATATGGGGGAGGTGCTCGCTACGCCCTCCAGCGCTTCGGCGGCGACGCCATCCACGAGATGCACTGCGACACAAAAAGCAATAGTACGCCGCCCGAGCCGACCTCTCTACAGCATCATCGCTCCAGATGATACCGCGTCACTAGCAGAGCGGCAGGGCTACGGGCAGCGCGTAGACCCCTGTTGTCGTGCCCCGAATGCCCCGCAGGAGACCTACCTCTTCCCTGTAGTGTCCCACTGCCGTCTTAACCGCTTGACAAAACGAGGAGGAGACGAGGATGAAAGGCAGTTTCAGGCTGTATGCAGCAGGTTTGATGCTTTTCCTGCTTGCCCCGTTGTGGGCGCAACCGAAAGGGGAGTTGCCCGGCAGGAAATCCACTGGCGAAGTACTGTTGCCCAACGGCTGGCGCATCCACCCAGCGGGCGAGCAGCTGGAGATCGATGTGGGCGCGCTGGGCATGGCGCTATCGCCCAGTGGCACGCGCCTCGCTGTGTTGCACTGCGGCGTGCCAGCACATTCTGTGATGCTGATTGACGCCCTCCAGCGTCGCATCCTGCACCAGCAACCGATTGCGAAAGGCTGGGTAGGCGTCTGCTGGAGCCCTGATGGCAGGCGACTGTATGTCTCTGGGGGCACCGATGACGTGGTGCGTCTCTTCCGGGTGGGCGTGGCGCGCCTCATCGAGGACGGCGAGGTGTCGGTGAGGGCAGAGGGCGAGACCACCACGCAGTTTGTGGCGCAGCTGGCGGTCAGCCCCGACGGCAGGTGGCTCTACGCGGCACTGATGACAGGGGACGGCGTAGCGGTGATAGACCTGCAAGAGCGCCGCATGGTGCGTCGGCTGAGCGTGCAGGGCTCGCCGTATGGCGTTGCCGTCTCGCCGGACGGCGCCCTGCTGGCGGTGAGCCGATGGGGCATGGCGTCGGTCGAGCTGTTCGATACGGGCACCTGGCAAAGCCTTGCACAGATACCTGTTGGCACTCACCCGAACGAGATGCTCTTCAGTGCGGATGGCAAGCGGCTGTACGTAGCGTGCGCGAACAACAACCGCGTGACGGTTGTCGACGTGGCGGGGCGCAAGGCGATAGAGCAGGTTAATGTCGCGTTGTCCCCGCGTGCGCCTGCGGGATCTACCCCCAACAGCCTTGCGCTCTCTCCTGACGGCAAACGGCTGTATGTCGCCAACGCCGACAACAACTGCATCGCCGTGGTGGACGTGTCGGCAGAGGAGAGCCGCGTGCTGGGGTTCATCCCGGCAGGGTGGTACCCCGCTGCGGTGCGCGTCGCCCCAGACCACAGCACGCTCTACGTGCTGAACTCGAAGGGCGTGACCCCCCTTGCCAACCCGAAGCAAGAGTATCTGCCCCGCATCCTGCGCGGCACGGTGCAGTTTGTGCCGACGCCCGACGAGCCAACCCTGCGTCGCCACACCGCGCGCGTACGGGAGCTGATGCCCTACCGGGACAACCTGCTCACCCGCGCGCCCTCGCGATTGCCGAAGGTTATCCCTGCGAAGGTGGGAGACCCCAGCCCCATCAAGTACGTGGTATATATCATCAAGGAGAACCGCACCTACGACCAGGTGTTTGGCGACATCCCGGAAGGCAACGGCGACCCCAACCTGTGCCTCTTCGGGGAAGAGGTGACGCCGAACCACCACGCGCTTGCCCGCGAGTTCGTACTGCTGGACAACTTCTACGTGGACGCCGAAGTGTCAGCAGACGGGCACAACTGGTCTACTGCCGCCTACGCTACCGACTACGTGGAGAAGACCTGGCCCTACGGCTACGGCAGACACGGACACACCTACGACTACGAGGGTACCAACCCGCTCAGCCGTCCCGACGCAGGTTACATCTGGGACGCCTGTAAGCGAGCAGGAGTGAGCTATCGTTCCTACGGGGAGTTCGTGTATCAGGACGAGGATGGCTCCCTGAAGGCAGCAGTACCCTCTCTGGAAGGACACTTCAGCCCCATCTTCAGCCCATACAATCTGGACGTGCCCGATATGCAGCGTGTGCAACAGTTCCTCACAGAGTTTCGGGAGTATGAACGGCGAGGCGACCTGCCGCGCTTCATCATCCTGCGCCTGCCCAACGACCATACCTGGGGCACTCGTCCCGGCAAGCCGACGCCGCGCGCTATGGTGGCAGAGAACGACCTCGCGCTAGGCACGCTCGTGGAGGCGCTCACCCAGAGCCGATTCTGGAAGGAGATGGCTATCTTTGTGCTGGAGGACGACTCCCAAAACGGTCCCGACCACGTGGATGCACACCGTAGCATCGCGCTGGTCATCTCGCCCTACGTGAAACGGCGCAGTGTGGACAGTACGCTGTATACCACCTGCTCCATGCTGCGCACGATGGAGCTGATTCTGGGGCTGGAGCCGCTGAGCCAGTACGATGCTGCGGCGACACCGATGTACCGCTGCTTCACCGATAAGCCCGACTTCACGCCTTACAAGTGCCTTCCCGCACGGTGGAACCTGGACGAAAAGAACCCTGCGAACGCCTGGGGCTGGCAGGAGTCGCTGGCGATGGACCTGAGCCAGGAAGACCGCGTTGATGACCTGCTCTTCAGCGAGATTATCTGGCGGTCGGTGAAGGGAGCGGACAGTCCGATGCCTGCGCCCGTGCGCAGCATCTTCAGCCAGACGGCTTTTGGCAACAGGTGATAGGCAGCTCAGCGAAGCACTTCATCTCTTCTTAACATCGCTCAGGGGTATAATAAGGCGATAAGATTACACAGGGTGGGGAGGGAGTATAGATGGCGCTTTCCGAGCTTTCGCGGCGAGAGTTGCTGCAGGCAGGTGCAGTCGCTCTGGTCGGGAGTGGGGTGCTATGGAGAGAGGCATCGGCGCAGCAGGCGCGCCCTCGCCCTGCTCGCATCCCGAAGAACATCATCTTCATGGTCTCGGACGGCATGAGCATGGGCGTGCCCTCCGTGGCGGAGCCATTCTCGCAGATGGTTCGGGGCAAGGGGACGCAATGGTTCCGCCTGCTCCAGGATCCCGAGGCGGTCACCGGGCTGTTCGAAACCCGCTCGCTGGACTCACTGGTCACGGATTCGTCGGCGGCAAGCAGCGCGTGGGGGAGCGGCTCTCGGGTGTTCAACGGGGCGGTGAACGTGCTCCCCGACGGCACGAAGTTGACGCCCATTGCCCAGCTCATGCGCCAGGCGGGCAAGCGGATTGGCTTGGTGACCACCACGACAATCACCCATGCGACCCCAGCGGGGTTTGCAGCATCGCTACCCAATCGGGATGACGAGCACATCATCGCCGAGCAGTATCTGGGCGTGGTGGATGTGTTGATGGGGGGCGGACGGCGGTTTTTCGACGCACAGTCGCGCGCCGACAAGCGCGACCTCATCGCCGAGTACCAGCGCAAGGGATACGCTTTCTGGGAGCGACGGGAGCAGGTGCGCGGGCGCGAGCGCCCCGAAAAGGTGCTGGGGCTGTTCTTCCCAGGGCACTTACCCTTCACGGTAGACCATCAGAACAGCCCCCAGTTGCGGGAGCAAGTGCCTACACTGGCAGAGATGACTCGCAAGGCACTGGAGATACTTTCCTCGTCGCCCCGAGGATTCCTCTTGCAAGTGGAAGGGGGACGGGTAGACCACGCTGCTCATGCGAACGACGCCGCCGCCATCCTCTGGGATCAGCTGGCGTTCGACGATGCTGTAGTGGTTGCTCTGGATTTCGTGCGACGCAATCCTGATACTCTGCTCGTGATTACCAGCGACCATGGCAACTCCAACCCCGGTTTGAACGGTATGGGCGAGGAGTACCGCGACAGCGAGAAGTGTCTGGAGCGCGTGACGCGGGCGAAGGGTTCCTACGTGGCGATTCAGGAGCTGCTGCGGCGGGAGGGAACGCCGACCCCTGACCGCGTGCGCGACGCGATACGCGAGGTGACAGGCATCGAGGTCTCGCGCGAGGAGGCGGAGGTGGTTGCCAGCGTGGCGAGCGGCAAACCCGCGCCTACGCTCAACCGCGCCCACGCGAACCTGGTGGGCGTGCTGGGCGAAATCCTGTCCAACTACAACGGTATCGCGTGGATCGGCACGCAGCATACGGGCGACTGGGTGCTGGTCACTGCACTGGGAGCGGGCAAGGAGATGTTCGCGGGCATCCGGCCGCACAAGGAGGCGTTCCATCGGATGCTCAAGCTGGTCGGCATCTCCTTCCGCAACCCCGAGATGAGTATCGAGCAGGCGAGGCGCTACCTGGCTCGTGCGCCGCGCGTGCGTCCTGAGCACTGGGTGTAGCGGGAGAGCCTGCGGGCGTTCGAACGGACGGCTTCTGCTGCTAGCTGTGCGTTTAGCTCCCTCATCCCCTTTCCCCCTTCTCCCAAAGGGAGAAGGGGGTAGGCATGCGTGAGGAGGTCCACAACGTCGGCTGCTTTGTGCTCTGGTGATTGCGGATGGAAATCGGGGTTACCAAAGGTTTGCCTGCGCGGGTCGTAAAAACCTGTAAGGGTCACGACGGAGCGTGACCCTCCAAGAGTGTTCCCGTCGCGTCCACACACAGATTGCCTTTGGAGGGACGCGCTCCGTCGCGTCCACACACGGTCACGACGGAGCGTGACCCTCCAAGAGCGCTCCGTCGTGACCGCTCCAATTGTCACGATAGCGCAATGCGCCATCACATCGACTGCAGCAGCTGTAGCACCTCCCTGTCCAGCTTGTGCCCGCGCCAGTCCTCGTAGCGCACATCGGCGCGTCCGCTGTCCACGATGCCAAACGTGCCGATGAAGTTCCACATCGCCCAGCCCCATCCTGCCTCTTTCCAGAGACTAAGCAGGTCGCGCAGCCACGCCAGAACGACCTTGTGGGGAGTGCGGTTGTACGCGCCGAACTCGCCCACCATCACGCCGACGCCACGACGCTCCAGCTCCTTCCAAGGCTTGTAGAGACGCTCCCAGAGGGTCTGCCTATCCCAGACGGTATTGCCCTCACGTAAGGGATAGGTCGGCTCGGGCCAGCGGTCGGATCCCTGAATCCACTCCGCCTTGTAGTGGGAGATGAGGAACGGGTCGTATCCGCGCGTCGCCCCTGCTACGTTCAAGCCATGCAGTTCCTCTATGGGGTCCCGCGCCCAGTTCAGCCCGTCGCAGATGATCAGGCGCTTAGGGTCTTGCTCGCGAATGGCTTCCACAACTCTCTCCACCACGCGGCGATGTGTTTCGGGCGTGATGTTGGCGGGCTCATTGAACAGGTTGAAGCTCACTTGCGTGTTGGGGATACCCTTGTAGCGCTTGGCAAAGTGCGCCCAGTGCTGGCAGCAGACTTTGAGCGCCTCGGCGTCGGTCCAGAGCGGCTTCGGCTCAGGCGGTGAGGCGACCGTGTAGCCCGGGGCGCGGTGGAAGTTGATGCACACGTGTATCCCATGTTTCTGCCCGTATCGCACGGCGGCGTCGATCTCTCTGAGTACCTCCTCACGAAGCTTCGTCCAGTCCGAGGGTTCGGTCCAGCACCGATAGTCCATCGGCAGGCGCACGAAATTGAAGCCTAGCTCCGCAATCCACGCGAAGTGTTTCTCCTCGAACGGACGGTTGCTCCAGTCCAGGTGGAACTTGTCCAGTAGGTTGAACCCCCGCCACCGGGGCAGCTTTCGAGGCGAGGCTGCGGGGAGTCTGCGTTGTGCTGTCTGTGCCATTGTTTACCTCCTGCTTTCCTTGCACATACTGCTGGATTCTGCTTGTCCTCGCATAATCCTTCGAGAGGCGACGTCTGGACAGGATGAAGTATTCTGGGTAAACTATGAGTGGGATGAGGCAGATGGAACTGTTCCACATATCGTTTCCTCCTTCCCCGTGTATCGATGGGGTAATCGGAGAAGATACGCGTCGGCTGGAAGCAAAGTATGCTGACCGCCTGCGTGACGAGCCGGGTCTTGCAAAATGGGTTTCTTATGTCGGCAACAAAAACGTCCCGATACTCCGCCTCTACCGCTACAAAGAGGCGTTCGCTTTCCGCTTCGTAGAACAGTTTCTCGACCGTTTCGGGTTGACGGGCAAGGACTATGTTTTTGACCCCTTCTGCGGAATGGGTACCACGCTGCTTGCCTCATATGTGCACGGCATCCCCTCAATAGGCATAGATCGTCTACCTGTGGCGGTATTCATCGCTCGCACTCTACCTCTGTTTTTCGATATGGAGCCTGGCACACTAAGGCGGACCTTTGAAGGTCTGCTGGCAAGAGTGTCGCACGCCAAGCCCGCGCAGGTTGCAGATGACGTTGCCATCATGAAAGTTGCTTTCCCTGAGGAGGTGCTCTACAGGTTGCGCCAGTGGAAGCGGGTTATCGACGACCTGGAAGGTGAGCAGCGTGAGGCATTCCTCCTCCTGTTCTTTGCAATCCTGGAACCATGTAGTTTTACCTCTAAGGATGGACAGTTTCTACGACTGCGAGGTGACAAACCGATTGCTAACCCAGACGAGATGTTGGCATA
>JANWXG010000151.1 GCA_025057335.1 bacterium
CGAACCCGAGCGGGTTCGGACCTCGGAATCAGAGGGGGGATTCGATGGCGCGACAACGTGCAGACATGGATACGATTGCCCGAGAGGTCGGGGTGTCGAAGACAACGGTGTATCGTGCCCTGCACAACAAGGGCAGGATACACCCGCAGACACGAGAGCGAATCCTGCAAGTGGCGAGGGAGCTGGGATACCGTCCGAATCTGGTGGCGCGCAGCCTGCGCGTGCAAAAGACCTCTACTGTCGGACTAGTGGTTGTGGGCTTGGCCGGCTCGTTCTATTCGCATATTCTGGAAGGCGTTGACGGCGTGGCGCAGTCGAATCAGTATGGCGTGCTTCTGGCTTGCTCCTACGGCAATCCGCGAAAGGAGCGAGAAATCATTCAGATGTTGCTGGACAAGCGCGTGGATGGTCTGATTGTGGCTCCCGCCGACCCCGAGGAGAACCGTGAGTTCTATGAAGAGCTCATCGCCTCGCAGGTGTCCATTGTGCTGATAGACCGCTACATCCCCGGGCTGCCCAACGACTTTGTGGCGACGACCAACGAGCTGGGGGGCTATCTGGCGACGCGACACCTGCTGCAGCTGGGTAGACGGCGCATCGTCTTCGTCTCCAACGGCTCTCGTGAGCGTCGAGCCACTTCCGTCATCGGGCGTTTCGAGGGGTACCGTCGCGCCCTCGCGGAGTGCAACCTCTGCGAAACGGTCGAGCTAGGACCCGGTTTGCCCGACATCCTACCCGAGGAGGAGTACGCCTACAGTGCGGTCACGCACTACCTGCAACAGGGCGGCACGATGGATGGCGTGTTCGCCGTCAACGATGACGTGGCGTACGGCGCCATCCGCGCCCTGCGCGACCACGGTCTGCGTGTGCCAGAAGACGTTTCGGTGGTGGGCTTCGACAATCAGGATACTAGCGCGTTTATCTTCCCGCCGCTAACAACGGTCGCCCAGCCGATGTATGAAATCGGTCGAGTAGCAGCCTCCTTGCTGTTGGAGAGGATACACAAGGGCAGGACAGCTCCGCAGCAGCAGGTGTTGCTGGTGCCACAGCTGGTAGTGCGGCAATCCTGTGGAGCCTACCTGAAAGCAGGGCAGCGCTAGTGGAAATCGTAGGGTAACCCCTTGACAAATCGGGAGGAGGCTTGTTATGATGGAATCGCGCAACCGATTACGCAACCGAAGGAGGTTCAGACGCATGTCTCGACGCGGTTTTACCCTCATCGAATTGCTCGTGGTCATCGCGATTATCGCGATCCTCGCAGCAATCCTGTTCCCGGTGTTTGCCCAGGCACGGGATAAGGCACGGCAGACCGCCTGCCTGAGCAACATGAAGCAGCTGGCGACCGCAATGGCGATGTACGCACAGGATTATGATGAGAGGACCATCCTGCTATGGTGGTTCCCGCTGCCGGATGGTCACGCTACACACTGGGTACAGCGCATCTATCCTTACGTGAAGAACAACGGCGTCTTCCTGTGCCCGAGCGCGCCGCGCGTCAACCCCACCGACATGACCAGCACCGCCAACGGCGCGGCTGGACCTGCCTACGCAGGCAACTGGCATGTGGGCTGGGGCGTGTCACTGGCAGCTTATGAGCGGGTTGCGGATGCCATCATCATCGGCGAGACGGGTGTGAACGACTGGTTCGGCAACGGCAGCCTGATACGCGCCGCCTCCACGATGAACCCCTGGCATCATAACGACATCGGCGGAGGCTTCCCCGACTGGGCTTCCGTTCGCTGTCAGCAACGGTACGACGCGTTCCACCCCTATGCGGCTTCGCGTGGACAATCGGGGTTTGCCATCCACTGGCGCCATGCCAACGGCGCAAACTTCGTGTTTGCCGACGGGCACGCCAAATGGATCAGGCAACCTGGCTTGAAGCCAGAAAACTTCTATCCGGGCAATCCTCCGAGCTACGCATACGAAGACCCGTCGAACTGCTCCACACTGTAAGCGGTCACGTGGGCGGGAGAGGATTTCCTCCCGCCCTTTTTCTGCGCCTTGTTACACATGCCATCAGGGTGTACCCTCTCCGTAAAGTCTCTAGGTCGGTTTACCGATAATCTATGTGTGAACGAACGAGAAGCGCTAGGCATACGAATATCGCGTGCAGTGGGGCTTCCCCCCCTGCCGCATGTCACGGTGCAGGTGATGCGGCTCATCGATGACCCCCGCGCCTCTACGCGCGACTTCGAACGGGTCATCACCCAAGATGCCGCGCTGGCTTCCAAAGTGTTGCGCATGGCGAATTCTGCGTACTACGGAGGGAACGGGAGGATTGCGACCGTCAGCCGCGCCATCGCCGTGCTCGGGCTCAACACCATCCGCACCATTGTGATGGCACTGACCTTTCACGCAATGGTGCACGCTCGACAGCGCAAAACCCGCTTCAATCGGCAAGAATACTGGAAGCATTCGCTGGCTACCGCCATCGCTAGCAAGGTGTTGGCGCGGCTCAAGCGCTCCAAGTGGGATGAAGAGGTGTTCCTGGCAGGGCTGCTACATGACATCGGCAAGCTGATCGCTGACCAGTTCCTGCCAGAAGAGATGGAGGTGTTCATTTCACGCTGTGCAGAAATCACTTCCAGTACGGTGGATGAGATTCTGGACCTGGAAGCCCGCGTGCTGGGAGCGACCCATCCCGAGCTAGGTGCCTTCGCTGCCGAAAAGTGGAAACTACCCGCCGCTCTCCATGCAGCTATCGCTTATCACCACCAGCCCACTCGAGTAGAGGGGGAGCTGTTCGAGCCAGTAGCGCTGGTGCACGCGGCGAACTGCCTAGTGCATCAGGCGGAGATTGGCGTGCTCATCCCTGGCATGACCTGTGAGATGTCCCCCGTGGTGAAGGAGTTTCTCGCCATCCCCGAAGAACAGTATGAACCGATACGCCTCGTTGTGACGAAGGAGGTTATCGAGGCGCAATCTGCCTTCGGGGTAACGTAATCGTCATGCGCAAGCGGATGGTGGCAACCGTTTCGGGGCGCGTGCAAGGGGTGGGCTACCGCGCTTTTGTGCTGCGCTACGCTCGCGCGCTCGGCCTGAGCGGCAGTGTGCGTAACCTACCCTCTGGTCAGGTGGAGGTGGTTGCGGAGGGCGATGAGCAACAGCTTCAACAGCTGCTCACCCTGCTAAGGCAAGGACCTCCTGCCGCACGAGTGACTGAAGTGTCGGTTCAGTGGGGGGAAGCTACGGGCGCGGACAGCGATTTCCGCATCGCCTGGTAGCCCCCCACCCCGTCACTATCCCGTCCACTCTGAAGCTAGCTGCGACAGCGTGACAAAGCGACAGCCGCGCTCACGCAGGTACTGCGCGCACCAACGCCAGTTCGCTAGCCCGTTTGCCCAATCGCGTGCGCCGATACTAATGACCGAGCCTTCCTGAAGGTACCGTTCGATAATCGCCCGTAGGGACCCCTCGTCCACATCAAGGTAGGCGACCTGCCCCTCATGCGTCGCTAGCGGCACCAGCAGCAAAGCGGCGTTGCCCTGCGCCTTCAGGTTATCGTAGGCGGGATGGTAGGGTTGTTGTGGCGCGCCTGTCCAGTCCGCTTTGCCCTCGACCACTACTCCCGGCGCGGGCGTACCGTCCACCATGATGCCGATGTCCTCCAGATAGCGTATATCCGAAGCCTGTAGGGCATAATCCGCTGCGCGGAACGCGGTCGGCTTCACGTGGCACTGCTTGAGCAGGTCTTTACCCTCCTGAATCAGCATGGCGCGCTCACGCTCGTCAGCGAGATAAGCGCCATTGCTCTGGAAATGTACACGCAAGCCGATTTCATGCCAGGAGGGAATGCGGTGGAGATACTCGCGGTGGTAGAGCATGATGTTGTTCATCGGGTCGCTCGCGGAGACGGTAACCAACCAGGTCATTGGCACGTGGAACTCTTCGGCGATGCGCACCAGTTCAGGCGTGTAGCATTGCCCGTGTGTCGCCGCCTCACAGTCCACGCTGACCACTACGGTCGCCATGGGAACCACCCCCTTCACGCATGCACTGATATCCTACAATTTATTTCATCGGGATGGGAGAAACTCCTGCAACGTTGGGATGTGCCGTGTTGTGTCCGTCGCGACTGCACAACGCAAAACGTTGGGAGGCTTTACTCGAGTATGTGTCCAATCGAGTATACTCAAGACGATAACTTCTCCCCGGAGAGAACACATGCGCACCATCATCGCCACTGTCGGTACTTCGCTGTTGAACAATGCCGAACGCGCAGGTAAGAGAGACGACCTGCAGACATACCTGCGCTTCACCAAGCCAGAGAAGGCGAGCGCAGAAACCAATTCACTGAGCCGTCTCCTGCACGAGGGGGACCGCATCGTGTTCCTACACTCGCAAACGGAAGAGGGCAAGCGCGCCGCAGAGGCTTTGGCGACCTTCTACAAGAACAACGGTCACCCAGCGGAACTGCGCGAGGTTACCGACCTGCAGTATCACGAGAGCCGTTTCAAGATGCGTGGGTTGCGCGCACTGGTCAGCGTGCTGGTAGAAATCATCCGCAAGGAACGCAGCGCGGGTAGGGAAGTGCTGCTCAACGCCACGGGGGGCTTCAAAGCGGAAATCGCCTACGCCACACTGGTCGGCTTGCTGTTCGACGTGCCTGTGTACTACATCCACGAGGTGTTTCAGGAGATTATCGAGCTCCCACCAACGCCCATCAGCTGGGACTTTAGTCTGATAGATACCTACGCGGAGTTCTTTCACTGGATTAACGCAGACCTGCGCCAAACGGCGGAGGTAGACCGTCGCCTGTGCTTGCTGCCCGATGAAATACGTTTGCTGTTGGTGGAGGAGGAGGGGTATACCCTGCTTTCCCCGACGGGCGAGGCGTTCTACGAGGCGTATCTGGCGCACGTGGAGGCGGCGCCCCCCACGCCCCTCTACCTGCATCAGCGCGCTGTTCGTGCGCTGGAATCGGCGGAGCCTTCCGTGCAGCAGACGCTGCACCAGCGACTGAAGCGTCTGCGCGTGCCCGAGATGCGCAAGCAGAATTCACACAGCGTGCACGGAAGCGACTGCCTCGTGTATCCTTCGGGAAACGTAGCGGAGCGCATCCTGTACTACGTGGACGAGCGCGGCGAGGTGCGCGTATGCGAGATTTTCTGGAACCACTCCGATTACGAGAAGGCGCTGGCTGAAGGGGTATATCGGGCGCACTATCCGCGCGAACAGTTTGCGCAGTGGTACCCGTAGCGGTCTATCAGCAAATCGCCGACGGGAGCGATATTGCCAAAGCGAGACGGCTTCAGGGCGCCCGCCAGGAAAAGACGCCTTCCCTTTGGGGGAAAGCCAGTCTATCGAAAGCACGAGCGGGCGGCTTGCCGAGCAGCTGCCAATCGGCGAAATCCAGCAGCGCCTGCCAGTCCGCCAGGGAGTGTTCGTGTCCCCCTTCGCGGAACCAGATGCCGATGCGCTCCTCCGCCCTCAGGAAACGGTAGACCTCCTTTGCGGCGAGATAGGTCACTTGCGTGCCCTCGGGGTTCGCCCACAGGTCGGCGAGCGCCTCCGTGCTCAGCTGCGCACGTGGCGCCACCAGCGCCTTCACGATGTGCTGGTCAAACGGCAGCCGCTCCACCCTGCCGACAAACTGCTGGAAGCGCGGATGGAACCAGAAGGGGAAGTTGCGTAGGATATCGGCGATGGTCTCGCTGCCAGGCGCCTGGTAGCGGTAGCAGCCTGCCCCACCACAGCCCGAGTTGTTGGGCGCAGTGAGTGCGATGCGCTCGTCGGTGGCTCCCGCCAGCAGAGCGGTTTTGCCCCCGCGCGAGTGTCCCGTTGCAACGATGCGTTTGGGATGCACATCGGGCAGGGTCAGCAGGAAATCCACTACCCGATGATAGCCCCATGCCCACGCCGCCAGCCTGCCTCCTTCATAATCGGGGTGCGCCTCGTAGACTCCCTGGCGTTCGGCGCTGTCGGGGGCGATGTGCGTGCGGTCGAAGAAGGCGAGCATGTAGCCGCGCCGCATCACCTCCTCGACAATCTCTCCCTTTGGCTCGCCCCAGCAGAGGTCGCCGTCTATGATAGCGGGTCGCCTGCCTCGCTGGCGTGGGCGGAAGAGCAGCAAGCGCGTGCTTACGGGCACAGGCGTCTCGATATGCAGCTGGTACTCTGTGCGTATCGCCTTCAGGTCGCCCAGCTCCGTCTCGTCATGCTTTTCCGCCTGCACCGCGCGCGGTAGGGGAGGCAGGTTGCCATACTGGTAATGCAGCACCAATGCGAGCCAGTGCTCGCGCAGCGGTTTCCACTCGCGCGGCGAGGCGATGCGCTTCCCATCTGGTCGCAGGAAGGGGTTAGGAAGCTCCGCGTGTATGGGCAGCTCGTCTGCAGCGGGGAAATGAGGTGATTGCATGTTTCTGCCTCCTTACAGCTCTTCATAGCTTCGTCTACGGTCGCGTCGACGTGCCAGTTCGCTATGATAGCGACGTCCGAGGAGAGGGGCGTTCTCTCGCACCCACTCGCTGAAGCGCGTCTTGCCCGCTGGAGGCGAAGAGGTTACCAGCAAGTTCGCCATCAGCCCCGCAATCTCCTCCCGCGTGATGACTA
>JANWXG010000152.1 GCA_025057335.1 bacterium
ACTGTGCCCTTCAGCTCGCGGATGGCTGTCTCAATCAGCGAGGTCTTGCCTGAGCCTGGCGCGCTGATAAGGTTGAGCGCCACCACGCCCGTTTCGCGTAGCCGCCGACGCACTACCTCGGCGTGCTGTTCGTTCGCTTCCATAATCCGCCTGACGACCTTAATCTCCATGCGTTCCCCCCCACAGCGTCACGCCGATGATTTCCAGTTCCTCGCCCGCCAGCACCTCGCCGCCGAACGCGCCACAGGCAGGACATTCCCAGAAGACGTCCTCCGGATGGTACTCCGTATGGCACTCCCTGCACCGCACTCGCGCGGGCACGTTCTCCCATTGCAGAGACGCTTCCGCGAGGGGCGTCTCCTGTTTCAGCACGTCGAAGGCGAAAAGCAGCGCCTCAGGTACGACCTGCCGCAACTCCCCGATACGCAGCCGAACAGCCTCTACCTTGCCCCCTCCGTGTGCCTGCGCTACCTCCTGCGCGGCGTGTACAATCGCTTCGGCGATGGAAAACTCATGCATCGCTTCCTTTTAGCTCCTGCAGGATATAGCGTACCACATCCTCCACCGCCTTTGCGACCTCTGGTGAAAGCCCCTCGCCTTCGCCAAAGTGTTTGCCCTCGATGCCGTAGATGACTAGTTTCGGGGGTAGCCGGCTTAGCGCACGCGCCAGCGCGAGGGTTTCGTTCAAGCCTATCGCGTGTAAGGAGAAGAAACGCATATCTGTAGGAAGGGGTTGTCGTGAGGCGTCAATGCGCACTACTTCGCCAGCCGAGCGCCCCGAACGCATCGCATCGACCAAGATAACCAGCTCGTAATCTCGCCACGTTTCTATCAGGGTCGTCAGGTCGCCAGGACACTCCATGCAATCTACCTGCTTCGGCGGTCGCTGGCGCAAGCGACGCACTACTGCGATGCCTGCAGCGTCATCCTGACGATACGGGTTGCCTACGCCTATAAGCAAGGTGCTTTGTTTTTTCATCACATCTCGCATTTCAACGGGAGACGGTCAACCTCGCTGTCAGCGGTTGCCCCACGTGCGCTTTCCAACTCAGGTGTTGCGCTCAGAGTGGCGCGAGAGACGCACCCTCACAGGATATACTGTGACCAAAGAGCGTCCACTGTGCGGCGCGTCGCCTCGACGGCTCTCTCGTCGGCGGCGTTTGTCGCCACCAGCAAGCCCATGCGTGCCTCAGGTATCAGCATAATCACGGCGAACCACATCGTGTTGCTTCCTGCGTGCTGGAGCACCCGTCCTCGCGAACGTTTTGACTCTACTACCCACCCCATAGCGTACGTGCTTTCAGCGGGCGGGGTATGTAGCTTGCCAAAGGTGCTTTTGCAGAGCAAAGGCGGGTCGTCTTCTGTTGCACCCTTCAAGTGCAGGATAGCATAGCGCGCCCAATCTGGTAGGGTAAGATGGACGGTACCTGCTGGTCCCAAAACGGGTGGGTTGTCCGCGAAGGGTGAAGGGGGCACTGGCAAGTATCCGCTCTCGCTAGCGCGATGTCCCCACACCCCGTCGGCAGGAGCACCGAAACCTGCGCTCTTCATTTGAAGCGGGCGAAAGAGGTACTCGTGCATTAGGTCTTCCCATGTCTTCCCCGTTACCGCCTCAGCCATTGCGCCCGCCACCACATAACCACCGTTGGAATAGATGGTCTTTTCGCCCGGCGTAGCAGCGGGCTCTTGTTGCAGGATGATCTCCGCCGCTTGCAACCGCTGTTTTACCGACATGCTCCAGAGCTTCGCAAACACCTGCGGGCGGGGGGTGTCGTCCTCGGGTAGCCCAGAGCGATGCGTCAGCAACTGCTCGATGGTCACCTTCCAGTATTCGCGACGGATGTTTCTGCGAATACTAGGCAGCACCTCTGCCACCATGCTGCCCCAGTCCAGTTTGCCGTTTTCCACCAGCTGCGCAATCAAGGTAGCGGTCATGGACTTGGCACAGGAGCCGATGTGGAAGCGGTCTCCACGCTGTACGGGGTCGTCCCGGTCCGCCCGACGTTTTCCAACTGCCCCCAGAGCGATCAACCTGTTCTTGTCTAACACCGCTGCCGCCAGCGCAGGGATTTTTGCCTCAGCACGTATGGGCTCCAGCAGATGATGCAGGCTGCGCATTAAACGTCTCCAAAAGTTTGGCTTTGCAGCGCAGTCATGTGTTCTGCAAAGAGAGTTTTCTGCGCTCGCTGGATGTTATCATGCATTACGCGGTGGATTCGGCAATTCGCGCTTGTTATATCCCATCATTTTATCGTCACCCCGGTTCGGGCAACGGAGCTGATGGCGGGCAAGACTATCCCCTTTATCCTGCTTGGGTTCGTGGACATGGTGCTGATTTTGCTGGTAGCCACGCTCTGGTTCCATGTTCCGCTGAAGGGGAGCCTGTTGCTCCTTTTTGCGCTGGCGGTCGTCTTTCTGCTCACCACACTGGGGCTAGGGCTGTTCATCTCTACCGTATCGCATACCCAGCAGCAAGCGATGATGACCGCGTTTTTCATCATGTTACCATCTATTCTGCTATCTGGTTTCATGTTCCCCATCGAGAATATGCCCCCTGCAGTGCAGTGGGTGACGTACTTTATCCCTCTACGCTACTTCCTGAATATCGTTCGTGGCATCTTCCTGAAAGGGGTCGGGTTAGAGGCGTTATGGGGTGATGTGCTGGCGCTGCTCATTATTGGGCTAACCTTGTTTACTCTGGCAAGTCTGCGCTTTACAAAGAGGATGGGTTAGGGTTTCTGCCCGGTCGCTGCCGAACAGCCAAATGCCACGAGGTCTTGTAGCGATACTGAGAGTATGCCGAGGGAGCTGCGCAACTGAGGCGGTTCTCCCCGTTTGCCACAGATTCGTCAGCCTGCGGCACCGATAGGGGTGAAGGCTACTCCCGCTCTACCTGCAGTCTCAGGAAGTGCGTGGCGCAGGAGATGCAGGGGTCGTAGTTGCGTATCGCTTGCTCACACCGCCACTGCAGCTCCTCCTGTGGCAGGTCAGCGTTCGCCTGCACGAGCTCCCACAGGTCGCCCTCGATGCTCTTCTGGTTCTGCGCAGTGGGGGGCACGATGCGCGCGTCCAGAATGATGCCATACTCGTCCACGCGATAGCGATGGTAAAGGATACCGCGCGGCGCCTCCGTGCAGCCGTGTCCTGTGGCGGCGCAGGGATGCACCTCCACCGCAGGCTGGTCGGGCGGGGTATATTGCGCGATGAGGCGCAGCGCTTCGTCGCAGGCGTACAGCGTCTCAATGGCGCGCACCACAATGCTCTGGAAGGGGTTGCGGCAGGGGGGAACCACGCCTACCTCTTTCGCCACCTCCTGCGCCAGCGGAGACAGCCTGTCGAAGTTCAGGTTGAAGCGCGCTAAAGGTCCAACCACGTACGCCCCGCGTTTGGCGATGCGCGCGTGCAGGGCGTTGGAGTAGGGCACATGCTCCTCCACGATATGCGCCTCGAACTCATCGACAGCGATGTCCAGCCCCTTGTTGGAGACCAGGCGCCCTTCGTTGAACGGGTACTCGGCAGGATGGCGTAGCGCGACGAACTCGTAGTCTCGCTCGAACAGCGGGATGGGCAGGCTGGCAGTCCACTTCACCAGCTGCACGGCAGCCTCACGCGCCCACTTTAGCTGTTCCTCGACCTCGTTCAGGTCGCGACGGCGCGGCACCCTGTAGAAACCGCCGACCTTCACGTTGATGGGATGGATTTCCCTTCCGCCGAGCAGGGCGACGAGGTCGTTGCCCACCTTTTTGAGCTGGAGCGCGGTCTGCACGAGGTCGGGATGTTCGCGCGCCATCTGCAGGGCGTCCTGGTAACCGAGGAAGTCGGGCGCGTGTAGCAGGGCGATGTGCAGCACATGGCTTTCGATCCACTCGCCGCAGTAGAGGAGACGGCGCAGGTCGCGAAGGGGTCCCTCCACCTTGACGCCGAAGGCGTCCTCCATGGCATGCGCCGCGCTCATCTGGTAGGCGACGGGGCAGATGCCGCAGATGCGCGCGGTGATGTCGGGCGCTTCGCGGTAGCTGCGCCCGCGCAGGAACGCCTCGAAGAAGCGCGGCGGCTCGAAAATCTGAAACTGCACCTCGCGCAGTTGCCCCCCGCGAAACTTCACCACGAGGGAGCCTTCGCCCTCGACGCGCGCTAAGTAGTCCACCTTGATATTCTTACCTCTCATGGCTCTCACTCTCTCGGCGGAAGAGTTCCGAAGCGGCGTTGAAACTACGGTATGCACGCACCAGGTCGTCCTCCTTCATGCCCAGCTGCTTGAAGCGCTTGCTGAGCGAAGCCGTATTGGGAGTCTCTTTGGGACCAAAGCAGCCGTAGCATCCACGTCCGTAAGCGGGGCAAAGGGCGCCGCAGCCTGCGTGCGTGACCGGTCCCAAACACGGAGTTCCTCGCGCCACCATGACGCACACCACGCCGCGTCGCTTGCATTCCGTGCACACGCTGTGGGGCACGATGTTGGGCTTGCGCCCGTTGAGCAGCGCGCTCAACACCTCTAGCAGCTGGTATTTGTTCACGGGGCAGCCGCGCAGCTCGTAGTCTACAAACACGTGGTCGTGGATAGGCGTAGACTTGCTCAGGGTCTGGATGTACTGTGGGCTGGCGTACACCAGAGAGAGGAACTCGCGCACGTCCTTGTAGTTACGCAGCGCCTGGATGCCCCCTGCGGTCGCGCACGCGCCGATAGTAATCAGGTAGCGCGAGGCACGCCGCACCTGATGGATGCGCTCGGCGTCATGCGGAGTCGTGATGGAGCCCTCCACTAGCGAGATGTCGTATGGTCCTTTCACTGTAGCGCGGCTCGCCTCGAGGAAGTAGGCGATTTCCACCTGGTCAGCGACCTGCAGCAGCTCCTCCTCGCAGTCCAGCAAGCTGAGCTGACACCCGTCGCACGAGGCGAACTTCCACACAGCCAGTTTGGGCTTTGTTGTTGCTTGCGCCATCGCTAAATCTCCCGCTTCTCGAAGAGATGGGCGACCCGGTCGTAGCGGAACACAGGTCCGTCTTTGCACACAAAACAGGGTCCGAACTGGCAATGTCCACACACGCCCGTGCCACACTTCATGTTGCGCTCCATCGAGAGGTAGATGTTCGACGGAGGCACGCCGCGCCGCTGCAGCTCTAGCACAGTGAAGCGCATCATGATTTCAGGACCGCACACGAAGGCGACAGCGTTACGCGCCTCGAAGGGGGCGCGTGGGATGAGCGTCGTGACCACGCCCACGTTGCCTCGCCAGCCGCTCATAGCGCGGTCTACGGTGATGTGCACCTCCAGGTCGAACTGCGCACGCCAGCGCTGCAGCTCGCGGCGGTACAGGATGTCGTTGGGCGTGCGCGTGCCATATAGCAGCACGATTTTCTCGTAGCGGTCACGGTGCGCCAACAGCTGGTACAGGGCGGAGCGCAGAGGCGCCAGCCCGATTCCCCCCGCCACAATCACCACATCCGCCCCCTGCGCCTGTTCGACGGGCCAGGGCGTGCCGAAAGGACCGCGCACGCCGATGACGTCGCCGCGGCGCAGCTTGCCCATTGCCTTTGTCACCGTGCCTACCTCGCGCGTGGTGTGCATCAGCACGCGCGGCTGAGTAGGGTCGCTACTGATGGAGATGGGAATCTCGCCGACGCCAAACACGTAGAGCATGTTGAACTGCCCTGCGCGGAAGGCGAAACCGTCACCCCCGCGCACGGGTTCCAGCTCCAGCGTGAAGGTATCGTGCGTCTCCCGTCGCACCTGTTGCACTCGAAACGGTTGTGGTATCATGGCGTGACCCTTGTGCTCCTTGTTCCACCTCGGCGTATTGCAACTTCTCTGCTGCACTCCTTGCAGGCTGAAGCCCGCACGACGAGCACGAGCGTTTGTAGTGTGCACTTCAGTGCGCCGTCGCATCTCGGTAGAGCCCCCTCATCCCCTACCCCCTTCTCCCAGAGGGAGAAGGGGGCTATTCCCTCTCCCTCTGGGAGAGGGGCTAGGGGTGAGGGCAAGCTAGCGAATGGTGTCAGTAGACACCTCGCCCTCCAGCCCTGTCATTCTGAAGCCCATGCTGTTTGTCACGAGGAAGCACTTACGTGCTTCACTACAAACCAGAGTTCGTCGGGTGTCCGTGTTGGTAGTAGCGCACGTCAGTGCGCCTCTCCTTATTCTGCAATCCGTGTTGGTAGTAGCGCACGTCAGTGCGCCTCTCCTTATTCTGAGCGGAGCGAAGAATCTCGCCTTGTCTCGATGAGATGCTTCGCCTGCGGCTCAGCATGACAAGCATTGGAGGGTCGCGCTCTGTCGCGACCAAACAGACGGCTTGGCAGGAGCCTCGCCCTCCACACAGGTCACCTTCTGGCACTGTACACGTCCAGCAGCTGCAAGCGCGTCGCCTGCAACCGCTGCGTGATAATCTCTGCGAACCGCTTGAGCAGCTCGTATCCCAGGTCGTGGTCTTCCTCACACTTGCGACGCAGGCACTCCCCATCTAGCGCAATGGCGCGCGTCTGCTCTATCGCTCGCGCGTCGAAGTGCCATCGGTAAGGCGGCACTAGCCATGACCAGCCGAGGATGTC
>JANWXG010000153.1 GCA_025057335.1 bacterium
ACGCAGCGCAACACCGAGGCGATTGCGGAGTTGCGCGAAGCCACGCAGCGCAACACCGAGGCGATTGCGGAGTTGCGGGAGGCAGTTGCGGAGTTACGCCAGACTGTGGAAAGGCTGGTGCAGATAACCGAGCAACACTCGCGCGATATTACCGATTTGCGCGAAGCCACGCAGCGCAACACGGAGGCGATTGCGGAGTTACGCCAGACAGTAGAGAGACTGGTGCAGGTCACTGAGCAACACTCGCAGATGTTCAAAGAGATGACGCAAAGGGTGCAGCAGAACACAGAGAACATCGAAAAACTGCGGCAACGAGTGGAAGAGCTATCAGAGAGAACGCAGCGCGAGATTCGCGATCTGGTGAAGAGCATCGCTGACCTGCGCAGACAGTTCGGTGGGTTGGCGATGACAGTAGGATACAGCCTGGAAGACCAGGCGTACAAAGCGCTACCGAGCCTGTTGCAGCGGGACTACGGGATACAGGTGGAAGGCAGGCTCAAGAGGCAGTTTGTGCAGGATAGCGAGGGCAGGTATCTGGAGGTCAACATCTTCGGACAGGCGCGGCGCGATGGCGAAACGGTCACCATTGTGGGGGAGGGCAAGGTGCAGCTCTCCAAAAACGATGTCAAAGAGTTCCTGCGCCGCAAGGTGAAGCGTTTGCAAGAAATCTACCCGAACATCTTCCCCGTGCTCGTAACGCGCATGATTTCCGAGTGGGACGCGGAAGACTATGCGCGTGCGCGCGGAGTGGCTCTCTACTACTCCTACGACTTCTGAAGGCGGAGGCAGTGCAAAGGCGAGTGCACTGCCTCCCGAGGTCACACCTGGAACATCTCCGGCGTGAAGGTGACCTTTGTCCCTTCTGCTATCGCCTTGTTCGCCATCAGGATGGTCACTGTCGCCTGGAAGCCGACCTCCGCATCACACAGCGGCTTTTGACCGTTGCGCACGACATCGTGGACGAAGCTCTCCAGCTCCAGCTCGTAGGCGTCTTTACGCTCGTATCCCGCTGCCATCTTCTGACCGCCGATAACGGCGCCAGTGCCCCGCCGCTTGGTCGCGGTCACATCCAGCACGATACCCGTAACGCCTCCTTTGCCGACGGTCTTGTTCTTAGCATCCCAGCCGAGTTCTTCCGCGGTGGGCTCACGGAACAGGTAGCCATCTTTCTCGTTGGTGAGCAGTAGAGTGCCCTTATCGCCCATAAACTGTTCCGCGTAGCCGTCATACTGGTTGGACAGGATAGAGGTGTAGACCACTTTCACGCCGTCGGGATATTCGTAGATGACCTCCACGTTATCCCACACCTCGCGTCCGTCCTTCCAGTAGTCGATACCGCCCATGCCCATCACGGAGACGGGGAGCTTTCCTGTGAACCAGTTAACGACATCTATCTGGTGGCTGGCGAGCTCTGCCATCAGCCCCTGCGAGTATTTGCTGTAGAGGCGCCAGTTGAGCAGCTCCTCATACTGCTTGTCGCGTACAGGACGTTTCCAGGAGCTGTTACGATGCCACCAAGCGCGCACGTGTACCATCTTGCCAATCACGTCTTGCTCAGTGACCATTTCGCGGGCGTGCGCGTAGATGGGGTTGTAGCGCCGTTGATGCCCAATCTGCAGGTGCTTGCCTGTCTCGCGGGAGACCTGCACCATGCGTCGGGCCTCCTCGATCGAGTACGCCATCATTTTCTCGCAGAAAACATGCTTGCCTGCTTGCAGGGCATCGATTGCCATCTGGGCGTGCAAGTACAGCGGTGTAGCGATGATGACCGCGTCGACATCCTTGCGCTCCAGCAATCGCCGATAGTCGCGGTAACTGGTCGCCTGTGCCCCCGCCATTTGGATGCCGCGCGACAGGTGGGGCGGATAGATGTCACATACCGCTACGACACGCACCCCTGGCACACGTACCAGCCTCTGCAGTAGAGTTTGCCCCTGAGTGCCCGTGCCAATGAAGCCGATGCGGACAGGGGGCAGGTGACGTGCGCTCTGGGGGTCGGGAGCAGCGGCAGATGGCGCAGCCTGTGCTTGCGCTGTCGGGCTCTTTTGCTTCGCCTCTATCCTTTCCTGGAAGGCGGCGGCGAAGGCAGCAGCTGCGGCAGCCCACGCCGAGTCGCGCAGAAACTCGCGGCGAGAGATGAAGATATGTTTGTCTCTAAACATGTGCATTTTCCCTCCTTAACCTGCGTCAGCGCCCCGACGGATGAATTAGCGAATCTCCTTGCTGTATACATTATACTTTATGAGGCAAGTGTTGTCTTCCTGCTGATGGCGTTTAGCCGAGCCACTCGGGCTGTTCGTCTTGTCGCCGTAACAGCAGTGCCTGTACCCCTGGATGCGCGTGAACATACTCGCGGATGCCCGTCTCTCCCAGCACAAAGAAGGCAGTGGACAATGCATCAGCAACGGTGGCATCGGCTGCTAGCACACTGACGCTGAGCAGCTCATTCTGCACAGGCAGCCCCGTGCGTGGGTCCAGAATGTGTCCGTATCGTCGTCCTTTGCGCTCAAAGTACTGTTCGGTGGCAGCAGAAGTCGATATCGCTCGGTCTCGCAGCAGGAGATAAGCCATGCTTCGCTCCTGGTGAAGCGGGTGTGGCAGCCGTACCTGCCATCCTTCCGTGTCAGTTGGCGTCCCGTATGCTCGCACGCTGCTGTGCCCGCCGTGTACCATGGCTGCTTCAACGCCTGCTTCGCGCAGAACCTCTATCGCCCTGTCAACAGCGTATCCCTTGCCAATGGCGCCCAGATGGATTTCTACTCCTTCACGCGCGAAAGCGAGCATCTGGTTTTGCGCGTCCAGCCGAAGCTGAGAGCAACCAACACGCTGTCGCGCCCTAGCTAACGTGCGCGGGCTGGGCACGTGACCAGCTCCTGCGTAGAACCCCCAGCATCGCACTAGAGGCATGACCGTGATGTCGAACGCCCCACCTGTCTGCTCGCACAGACGCACCGCCCGCTCAATCAGGGAGAAGACCTCGGGATGCACGCGCACGGGCTCACGGAAAGCATGAGCATTGATATAACTGACCTCACTTTCGGGGAGGTAGTGGCTAAGCAGCTGTTCGATGCGCTCTATCTCCTCGAGGGCTGCCTCGGCGGCGGAGCGCAACAGCCCCCTGTCCTCACCGAAGGCAAATACCTCGAAGTCACAGCCCATCGCAAACGTGCGCAGGCGAATCAGGTGAGACATTGTGCTGCTTCTGCAGTGGCGGCGGAACCTTCTCTCCACCCCGTGCAGAGGAGGCTCCGCCGTGAGATCTCAGAAAATTTTTACTTTCCCGTAGACTTTTCGTCTTTGACCTGGGTCAGAGACATCTTCATCGTCATGTTCATCTGCATGCCCTGAGGCGCCTGCGGATTGCCCCCAGCAATCTGCAAGCTCATCACGGCATCGCCATCTACCTTGAGGATGTTGCCGGTGGCGAGGTCGTATAGGGTGAAGCTGACCAGACGCATGGTGCCTGTCATGGCTGGCGTACCTGCCGGCATCTGCCCTGCCATCGCTGACATCAGCTTGTCATAAGGGATTTCTACCTCCGTCTTAATGCGGGCAGCGTCTACCCCACCGACCTTTTCTAGCCCTATAAAGGTTTGTTTCGCAGTGACCTTGAAGTCGCCCGCATTGGGGATGGGCACTTCGGTTTCCCAGGTGTCACCGACTTTCACCTCGTCTTCAGGGAACATCGCGGGCGTGTTGAATCCGGCGCCGAAGTTCATCCCTCCTAAACCGGGCGCGCCCATCGTCATCTTCTCCAGCCCCTTGACCTCATGCACCTTGTTGCGCTCGTCGATGATGGTCGTGATAACCATATTGCTCATGTCAGGCACCATCGGCGAAGCGAACTCCTGACCGTTCATGTACATTTTGGTGCTTTCAATCGTGGTGTGCACGGTGGCTTTACCGTCCTTGATGCCCGCGACTTTCTCGCGGTAGGTCATCACCATTTGCATGTTGAGGGGCATGGAGTTTTCGCCCATTTTCATCTCGCCGTTGATGTCCATCACCATCTTGTAGCGGCGGATGTCGTTCACTTTGAAGACGCGGCGCAGCTTGTACCCCTCCTGCGCCAGTGCAGGAATCGTCATGACGCCGACTATCGCCGCCAGCGTCACTATCCACACGACTCGCGTTATCCCTCGCATGTGTTGTAACCCCTTTCTACTGTGGTTCGTTCGGTTTCGGTTGAGAATTGCGCGCAGCGAGATCTTCGCGCGTTACTTGCACCTTTGCGGTGAGGCGAGCGAGAGCAGGTGGAGCGGAACCTTCTGGCGGATTGAGCAAACGAGTCCGTTGCTCATACTGTGCGTCGAGCACTGCCCGCAACAGCCTGCCTTCCGTGCGCTGAAACCATATCTGTGCCTCTCCGTTGACGCTCTGCTCTACCTGCTTGACCATCAGGCTTTCATCCGTCGTCGGCAGTTCGAAAATGTCTGCTCGGAACGAACGGCTCCAGCGCATCTTCTGGTGGAACCGTGAAGCCGAGAGGTCGTCCACCGTCTCATCCTGCATCCAGCGCGCGGTGAACTGCGCAGGCGGGTCGCCAGCAGCAGCGGTCATAGCACGGGAATAACTCCACTCCTGCTGGGGTGAGAGCGGTTCCGTAGGGAACACCAGTTGCAGCACCAGCAAGGGCAGCTGGCTTGCCTCCACGCCCGGGATAGGCACCTGCAAAGGGAGGACGCTTCCCCCCTTGCGCTCTAGCACCTCGCCGCGCGGCGTTACGACCATCACCAGGTCGCGCAGGCTGGCACGTAGACGTTCCAGCGGCAGGGGCAGTGCCTGCCCGTCCATTTCCGCCCGAAACGCTTCTACGTCTACGCCCAACTCGGCATTGCCATCGGGACGTATCCGTTGTACCTTCAACGCGACCGTCATGTCCAGGGACATCTTCTCTACGGGCAAGCCACCGAACAGAGGCAGAGTGCCCGACATCTGCGCAGTGACGCGGTACTTTGCCTGAGTGCCTGCCTCGAAGCGATAGCGGAACGTCTGACCTCCTGGCTGCACGGGCGCTTGCTGCGCGAGCAGCCCCGCCTGTGCAAGCCACAGTAGCGCCATCCACACCGCGACCGCCAAAAGGTTTCGTCCTTTCTCCAACGAGGTGCCTCCGTATAGGAGTATGGCAGGATTTCGCCCCCTCTGGAGCGAATCTCCCGTCGCCTGTCTCACCATACAGACTATACGCAAGGATAAAATGTTACGTCGGCAATACGGCGAGCACCTCATGGCAGAAGTATACCACTTAGTGCGACAGGTTCCTACCGGCAAAGTAGTGTCGTATGGACAGGTCGGCGAATGGATGGTGCCGCCGCTGCCTGCGCTCCTGGTAGGCAAAATCATGTACCATGCTCCTGAAGAGGTTCCGTGGTGGCGCGTCGTAGGCAAGGCGGGCGACCTGCTCATTGCCAAGCGCGACCCGCGACTGGCAGCGTTACAACGCCAGCTGCTCCAGCAGGAGGGAGTACGCTTCCGGGAGGATGGACGAGTGGACATGGCATCCTGTCGCTGGCAACCGTTCGAGGAGGAGAGATGAGCAAAAGCGTACGGCTATGGCTGGGCATCAACGGCGCGTTCCTCACCCGCCGCTGGGAGGAACCCGATAACTGGATGCGTCTCACCCGCGAGTGCGGCTACCGTGTGCACTCCTTCTGTGCGGATGTGCTCGACCCCTTCTTTTCTGGCGATAGAGAGTACCAGATGGAGACCGCCCGCGCCACCCGCGAGGCAGCGCAGAGGTACGGCGTCTTCATCAACGACATCTACACGGGCGTGGCGACCCATCGCTTTCACGGACTAAGCCACTCCGACCCGCGCGTGCGCCAGCGCATGAAGGAGTGGATTCTACAGTGTGCGGATATCGCTAGTGCGATGGGCGTGGACGCCATTGGCGGGCACTGGGACGCCTTCTCGGTGGAGGTGCTTTCCGACCCGGCACGTCACGCGGAGGCACTGCGCCGCCAGTATGCCATCTTTCGCGAGTTGTCCGAAGCGCTGGCAGCAAAAGGCATCCGTGCACTGTATCAGGAGCAGATGTATATCCCCAGCGAGTCGCCTTGGACGCTGGCGGAGGCAGAGCGTTTCCTCGTAGAGGTCAACCGCGAGCGTCGGGGCATTCCCGTGTATCTGACGCTGGACGTGGGACACTGCGCGGGGATGCACTACGGCTTGAGCGGAGCCGACCTCGACTACACCGAGTGGGTTCGCCGCTTCGGCACAGCTGCAGAGGTCATCCATCTGCAGCAGACTCCTCCCGACGCCAGCGCGCACTGGGCGTTCACTCCCGAGTATAACGCAAGGGGACACATCGAGATACCGAAGGTGCTCGACGCGCTCGCGGAAAGCCTGCGCACCCGTGACGAGCAGCCCTGGGCGGATTGGCTGCCCCTGCCGCAGAACATCTACCTCATCTGCGAGATTATCCCTGGTTCCACCAAGCGCGAGGACGTGCTGCTGGACGAGTTGAAGCGCAACGCAGAGTACCTGCGCCAGT
>JANWXG010000154.1 GCA_025057335.1 bacterium
AGTGCGTTGGGGTGATTGCCTTTTTGCCACTCGACTAATCCTAAAAGCACGTCGCAATCGCCCAAAAGGTCAAAGGATTTTGGCGCGCGCTGCGCGATAGCGCGGCAATGCGTTTCAAGCGATTCATGGCGTGACGGTCACCACCGGTAGAGTGAACGTTGGCATTCAGCTGAACGTGGTGGCGAAGACAAATACCGAGGGAGACATCACCCTGCAGATTCACCCCGAAGTGAGCCTCATCACAGGCTTCCTGAAGACGCCCGTCGGCGGTGAGATCCCACAGGTCTCGCGACGGTTCGCCGACAGCACCGTACGCCTGCGCAGCGGAGAGACGCTCGTCATCGGTGGTCTCATCTCGCAGCGCGACCTCAGACTGGTGCAGAAAGTGCCTCTGCTCGGCGACCTGCCGATACTGGGATACCTGTTTAAGCAGACCAACACGAAACGGAGCAACACCGAGATCATGGTCTTCCTCACCGCCACTCTATGGAAAGAATAAGAGTGGGAAGCGACGCCGGGTGAGCGGGGTCAGCGCCCTGTTGCGACCCGTGGGCACGCAACGGGGCGCAGTGCTCCTTTCGCTAGAGGGTACCTCCAGACAGGCAAAGGCGTCGTCCAGAGGGGGAAACGGTGCTGTCGTATCGCGTGCCCCTCTCTGCTACTTTGTCACGAAAGGGATAGGTAGCGCCGCGCATCAAGGAGCGCACATCAGCAATGGCTTCCACCATCGGAGAAATATTTGTGCGGGCAGGTCTTATCACCCGCGAGCAGCTCGCTACGGCAGTAGAGAAACAGAAGCAGCTGCAATCGCATGAAAACATCGGCGAGCTGCTCGTAGATATGGGGCTCATCACCGAACGCGACCGCGTGCGGTGTATGGGGGAGCACTGGGGCGTCGCCTACGTCGACCTGTCGCAACAACCCCCTGAGCCAGAGGCGGTGCGACTGCTGGCACAGGACATCGCGCGTCGGTTCAAAGCCATCCCCATCAGCCTGCAAAACGGACGTCTCATGGTGGCGATGGTCAACCCGCTGGACATCTTCGCCATCGATGAGATTCGCCTCATCACAGGCAAGGACGTCGAGCCCGTCATCGCCACCGAAGAGGATGTGCTCAATGCGCTCAACACCGCCTACCGCCAAGAGGCCGCAGTTACCGACGTGCTCAGCCAGGTGGTGCGAGAGATCGACGACGCGCAGGTACAGGTGCAAAGCCCTTCCCGTGTAGAGGAGGAGGAGAACCTCAGCGTCGAGCAGTTGCGCGAGCTGAGCGAAGACGCTCCCGTTGTGCGGCTGGCGAACCTCATCATCACCAAAGCCATTCAGGACAAAGCCAGCGACATCCATGTAGAACCCGCCAAAGAGTACGTGAAGGTGCGCTACCGCATCGACGGCATCATGCAGGACGCCATGGTGCTGCCCAAGCGGGTACAGGCATCGCTCATCAGCCGCTTCAAGATTATGGCGGACATGGACATTGCTGAGAAGCGTGTGCCACAAGACAACCGTATCTCTGCTGTCATTGACGGCAAGACATTCGACTTTCGCGTCTCCACGCTTCCCTCTGTGCACGGGGAGAAGGTGGTCATGCGGGTGCTCGACCGCAGCAGCATCACCGTCGACTTCCATAAGCTCGGCATGCTGCCCTACACGTTAGAAATGTTTGAGTCGATGATTAGTCGCACCTATGGAATAATTCTGGTGACGGGACCGACAGGTTCGGGCAAATCGACCACCCTGTATTCCGTGCTGTCCAAGCTCAATTCCGGCGAGAAGAACATCCTGACCATTGAGGACCCGGTGGAATATGAGCTGCCGGGCTTAACACAGGTAAACGTCAACCCCCGTGCGGGGATGACCTTCGCGGCAGGGCTGCGCGCAATGCTGCGCCAGGACCCAGACATCATCATGGTGGGCGAGATTCGCGATGCGGAGACCGCTATCATCGCCATCGAGGCAGCGTTGACAGGGCACTTGGTGCTGTCCACACTGCACACCAACGATGCGCCGGGGGCAGTAGCACGTTTGCTGGATATGGGCGTAGAGCCGTTCCTGATTGCCTCCTCGCTAGTCGGGGTGCTAGCACAACGGCTGCTGCGCACGATATGCACGAAATGCAAGGAGCCGTATGTGCCGCCGCGCGACGCGATGCAACGGCTGGGGATGAACCTAGAAGGCAACTCGAACGTGACCTTCTACCGCGGGCGCGGCTGCGAGGTGTGCAAGGGCACTGGCTACAAGGGACGCACGGGCATCTACGAGCTCATGCCTGTCACCGACAAGGTGCGTGAGCTCATTCTGGCGCGTGCCTCCTCGTACGCGATACGGGAAGCCGCCATCGAAGCGGGTATGCGCACCTTGCGCGAGGATGCCATGCAGAAAATCCTGCTGGGCATCACCACGCTGGAAGAGTCGTTACGGGTTATCTACGCAGGATGACTAGAACTACAGCATCGGAGGTAGACAGATGGTTGCCAAGAGCGAGGTTCTTCCCAAGTCGCCCCAGGAAGTGGTGCAGAACCTTGGCGAAATCGCTATGCTCCCACAAGTGGTGATGAAGGTGCTGGATATGACCAGCAACACCCGCGCCACCACGCAGGAGCTGGAAGACGTCATCGGACAGGATCAGGGGCTTACCAGTAAGGTGCTCACCCTGGCAAACTCGTCCTACTATGGGCTGCCACGACGGGTGAGCTCCCTGCGGGAGGCAGTGATGTTTCTGGGCTTTCGGGCGGTGCGCAACATCGCAATGACCGCCTCGTGCTACAACCTGTTCATCGGCAAATCCGACAGCCAGAGTCTGCTCAAACGGCGCATCTGGAAACACTCGGTAGATACCTCACTGCTCACGCGGCTGGTTTGTGCCTTCGCCCCGGATGTGGTGCCCGATGAGGCGTTCGCAGCAGGCTTGCTGCACGACATCGGCAAGACTGTGCTGGAGCAGTACTACCCCCAGGCGACGATGCAGGTGGTACAGACCGCTGAGCGACTGGGTATTCGCCATCATGAGGCGGAAGAGCAAATCTTAGGATTTAATCATGCCGACTTGGGACTAGCGCTTGCCCTCCACTGGAACTTGCCCACCGTGCTGGCAGAAGCGCTCGGATATCATCACTATGTTCCCGCTGCATCTGTCGCGCCCAAACTGGTTGCGGTGGTCGCTATCGCCAGCGATATCGCTAACCTGCTGGAATCGGGCGCAACGGAGGAGAACTGGCTCGGCGCCATCAACGAGGATGCCCGCAAGACGCTGGCAATCACCCCTGAACAGATAGAGACCTTAATCGAAGGATGCCGCGTGGAGGTGGAGCGGAGCGCTGGGTTGCACAATATGGCAGCTTAACTGGAGGGAACGACGAGATGGAGCCAAGATACGTGCGACAACCGTCAAAAGAACCGCTGAACATAGAGGAGCTGATGCCGCTGGACGAGGCGGACCTGATGTCCCCTCTGCCCGACTTCCCTTCTGGAACAGCATCCCCCTCGGAACGTCACGCCCCCGATGGGGAGATACTACCCATTGAGGATGTGCACATCGACGACCTACTCCGCCTGACGGTGGAGAAAGGAGCTTCCGACCTGCATCTCTCCGTCGGGCTGCCGCCGATGGTGCGCGTGGACGGACGCCTCTATCCCCTGCCGTTCTCTACACTCACCCCGCGCGATATCCAGCGACTGGTATACGATGTTCTCACAGGAGAACAGATACAAAAGTTCGAGCAGACGAAGGAGCTGGACTTCTCGTACGGCGTGAAGGAGGTGGGCAGGTTTCGTTTCAACGTGTATCGACAGCGCGGTTCGGTCGGTTGCGCCATGCGTGCCATCCCTTCGGCTATCCCCTCTCTGGAACAACTGCGCCTACCCTCTATCCTGCGGGAGCTCACCCGCCGACACAGCGGGCTCATCCTGGTGACAGGGCCTACGGGCTCGGGCAAGTCTACTACCATCGCGTCCATGATTGACGTCATCAACACCGAACGCAACTGCCATATTATGACGATTGAAGACCCGATTGAATATCTGCACTCGCACAAGAACAGTATGGTCAACCAGCGGGAGCTGGGCACGGATACCGACTCGTTCCATAACGCCTTGCGCGCGGTGTTGCGTGAAGACCCCGATGTGATCCTGGTGGGTGAGATGCGCGACCTGGAGACCATCCGCGCGGCGCTAACCCTGGCAGAGACAGGACACCTGGTCTTCGCTACGCTGCACACGCGCAACGCCCCACAGACCATTGACCGCGTGGTGGACGTCTTTCCCCCCGAACAGCAAGAGCAGATTCGCGTACAGCTAGCCAACACGCTGGAAGCGGTCGTAGCACAGCAGCTGCTGCCGATGCTAGGCGGCGGGCGCGTGGCAGCAGTGGAGATTATGATAGCGACTCCCGCCATCCGCAACCTGATTCGAGAAGGGAAGGTGCATCAGATTTACTCCATTATGGAGACCAGCGCCGAACAGGGAATGCAGACCATGGACCGCGCCTTGGCAGACTTGCATCTGAACGGGCTGGTGTCGTTCGAGGAAGCGGTCTTGCGCTGCATCGACCGCGAGAACTTCATGCGGTTCGTGCAAATGCGCTAATCACAAGGAGAGTGAGGCCAATGCCACAGTTTGTATACAACGCTGTAGACCCTTCTGGGCGCACCCTACGCGGGGTGATGGAAGCCGACGACGAGCGGTTGGTGCTGGCGTGGCTGCATGAACAGCACTACCACGTGCTCAGCGTACAACCCAAGCGCGGAGGGCTGAACCTCACCGCGCTGAAGAACCTGAACCGCTCGAAGAAGGTGAAGCTGCTGGAGCTGGTGATGTTCAGCCGGCAGTTCGCCACGATGATTGATGCGGGGATTCCTATCCTTAAAAGCCTCGACGCGCTGGAAACGCAGTCCAAGAACCCCCTGCTGCGCGAGGTCATTGGTGCGGTGCGCCAGGATGTGAAGGGCGGAATGTCCCTCGCGGATGCGCTGAGCAAGCACCCTCAGGTGTTTTCCAAGCTGTATGTGAACATGGTGCGCGCGGCAGAGGTAGGTGGTATTCTCGACCAAATTCTCGACCGCCTGGCGCAGTTTCTGGAGAAGGAGTTAGAGGTACGTCAGAAGATTAAGTCGGCGATGATGTACCCCGTGCTGGTGCTCCTCTTCTCCGTGCTGATGGTGTTTGCGTTGTTCACGTTCGTGCTACCCCGCTTCAAGGAGATTTTCGCGAGCATGAACGTGAAGATGCCCCCCGCCACGCAGTTGCTGTTCAGCCTCAGCGACTATGCAGTGGCGTACTGGTACATTCCGCCGGCGCTGCTGGTAGGGGCAGTGGTGTTCCTCAAGCAGTACGGCAAAAACCCCAAAGGGCGGTACCAGATTGACCTGGTGAAACTGCGCTTGCCCATCATTGGCGACCTCGTGTTGAAGATGAGCATCTCGCGCTTTGCCCGCACGTTCGGCGTGCTGATTGCCAGTGGCGTGTCGATGATGCGTTCCCTGGAGATTGTGGCGGAAACCGCAGGCAACAGCGTGCTGGCGAACGCTATTGAGCAAGCGCGTAATGGCGTGCGCGAAGGGCAGAAGCTCAGCACACCGCTGGGCGCCAGCGGGCTTTTCCCCACGATGGTCACGCACATGATCGACGTGGGCGAAGAGACCGGTCGCCTCAGCGACATGTTGGTGAAGGTCTCCGACTTCTACGAGAAGGAAGTGGACGCTACCGTTAAGGGGCTGACCTCCATGATTGAGCCGATGCTCATCATCTTTCTGGGCGTGATTGTCGGATTCATCGCCATCTCGGTGATGACGCCCATCTTCACGCTGGTCAGCAACATCAACTAGTGCTTGGTTCGCTGATGAGCTCTGAGTTTGGCAACACACAGCCCCCGACTTCAGTCGGGGGCTGTGGTTAGATAAACCTCCCCCCGATTGAAAGCGGGGGCTATGGGCAGAACGAGCGATATCGCTATTCGTGTTCAGGTGCTTTGCCCTGCTGCGTCGGCTGCACCATCTCCACGACCCGCTTGCCGTCATGTTCCACCCACACGCCGCAGGGACCGCCTCCTTCGCTGATGCCCAGCTCCACCACCGTGCCGTCCATGCGCAACACGGGATGGTAGAACTGCGCAATCTTCTGGGCGTCGCCGACCGCATAGTGTCCGATGAGCGCACGGCGGAAGCGGTCGCGCGAGCGGTTGGGGTAGCTGCCGTGTACCAGCGAGCCATTGAAGAACAGCACGTCTCCCGGCTCCATGATGACAGGCACGATGGGCATATCCTTGGGCACAGGCACAGTGATGTCCGTAAAGCTCTGAGTAGTGTCAGCGGGGATGGTGCACAGGATAGGCAGGTCTTGCGTGCCTGGCACCACCATGAGGCAACCGTTCTCCTCATCGCAGGGGTCCAGCGCCATCCAGGCGGCGATGCAGGTGCCTGGTTGCACGCGCAGGTAGAAGTTATCCTGATGCAGCGCCTGTCCCCGCGCGCCCGGCGGTTTGAAGTAG
>JANWXG010000155.1 GCA_025057335.1 bacterium
AGAGAAGAGAAGCTTCTGTTGAACTGTCATAGAGAACACCCTCCTTTAGTAGATACACAGTCACTCGATGGCGCCCACATGCTGCGAAACCCGTCTCGTCTGCGTCGAGCGGTTACCACGTGGGATTCGCAGCTTTCCGATATCACTATACTGCAAGACACGTACCAAAAACCTACCTCTGTGAAGAAAAACAGTAGAAAAGTAGCAACAGTCTCTGGAAAGCAAGGGGAGTTACAGTATATCGCCACCTATGCAGAGGCGCCTTTTGTCGCTTTCGCGGCACGGAGCAAGTCGCATACCGCCTGCAGCAGATGGCGTGCCACCTCGCGTTTGCTCATTAGGGGGAGCTGTTCCTGCCTGCCGCTCGCCCACAGCAGGGTCACGCGGTTGGTATCGGCTCGGAAGCCCGTGCCCTCTTGCGACACATCGTTGGCGACAATCAGGTCGAGGTTCTTCTCGAGCAACTTCTTCTGCGCGTTCTCCAGTAGCTCGTGCGTCTCGGCGGCGAAGCCCACCAGAATGCGTCCCCCCTTGCGTTCGCCCAAAGTGCGCAGGATGTCGGGATTGGGCACGAGGCGTATCGTCCACTCCTCTTCGCCCTTCTTGCGCTTGCCCTGCCATACCTCGGCGGGGCGGTAGTCGCTCACAGCGGCGGCGGCAATCACCACATCCACCCCATCGTACACCTGCAGGCAGGCGTCCAGCATCTGCTGCGCGCTACGCACGCGCACTACTCTTGCCCCTGCAGGGGGATCAAGCAAAGTAGGCCCCGTAACGAGGGTCACCTCCGCCCCCTGTCGCACCGCTTCTTGCGCAATGGCATATCCCATCTTGCCTGACGAAGGGTTGGAGAGATGGCGCACGGCGTCTACTGGTTCTTCGGTCGGACCTGCGGTCACAAGCAGGCGCACACCGCGCAGCGGAGGGGCTAACGCCGTTTCCACCGCTGAGAGGATGGTTGGAGTATCCGCCAACTTGCCCGCGCCCACGTCTCCACAGGCGAGCATGCCCTCGGCGGGATACACGAAGAGCGCGCCTCGCTCCTCTAGGATGCGCACGTTGTGCTGTGTGGCGGGATGTTGCCACATCACCGTGTTCATGGCAGGGGCGATAACCACCTTCGCCTGTGTCGCCAGCGCCAGCGTCGTGAGCAGGTCGTCCGCAAGACCCACCGCGAGCTTCGCCAGGATGTTTGCCGTCGCGGGGGCGATGAGCAGCACGTCCGCCCGCTTCGCCAAGTGGATGTGCGCGATTTGCCGCTCCTCAGGCTCGTCGAACAGGTCAATCAGCACGGGACGACGAGTGATGGCGCGAAAGGTCACCTCCGTGACGAAGCGGCGCGCGTGCTCCGTCAGCACGACGTCCACCTCCGCGCCCGCCTGCGTGAGCTTGGAGGCGATGTCCGCTGCCTTGTAGGCGGCGATGCTCCCCGTCACTCCCAGAAGAATGTGCTTGCCCTCAAAGACCGACATGGTTCATCTCTTTGGAACGCGCGCACGCTCCGCAAGGATAATCGCGCGGAGCAGGTCCACTGCCTGTTCTATGTCATCGTTGGTCACGAGGTAATCGTAGTGCGGTATCGCCTGCATCTCCTGCTCGGCGATGCGCAGGCGATGCGCTATCTGCTCGGGGGTATCGGTGCCGCGCTGTTGCAGCCTCTGGCGCAGCGCCTCCATGCTCGGCGGTTGCACGAAGATGAGCACCGCCTCTGGCACACGCTGGCGCACCTGTAGCCCCCCCTGCACCTCGATTTTGAGAATCACGTCCACACCCTGCGCCAGCCACTCGTCCACCAGGTGGCGTGGCGTGCCGTAGTACGCCTGGTTGTAGCGGGCGTACTCCAGGAACCTGTCTTCGGCAATCCACTGCTCGAACTCCTCCTGGGAGAGGAAGAGGTAGTCTACGCCATGTTGTTCGCCCTCGCGCGGGGGGCGAGTGGTCGCCGTCAGGCATTTCACTACCCCGGGCACGCGCTGCAGCAGCCGCTGCAACAGCGTGTCCTTGCCCACCCCGCTGGGACCCGAAAGCACGACCAGTTTCGCCATCTCACTGTCACAGCGCCACCGTTGTCCCTTCAGATTTCGCTACGGCGCTTGCGCTGCCTCCGTTTCTCACCCTCGCAAAGCGGGACTGGTATCACAGGCACCGCTCTAGAATCTTCGCCGCTACGTCGGGCGTGATGTCCCCATGCTCGCCTAGGGCGGTCTGTCCATGCGCCTCCAGCTGGCGCACGATGGCGGGGATGGCTTCCGCGCCGATGCCGTACGCTGATAGGCGCGTGGGGATATCGAGGCTCTCGAAGAACGCGCGAGTGCGCTGGATGGCGCCTGCAATGCGGCTCTGCTCGTCACCCTCGCGCAGGTTCCACACGCGCTCGGCGTATTGCAGCAGCTTCTCGCGCTTCTGCTCCCGCTTGAACTCCAGCACGGCAGGCAGCACGAGTGCCAGCGTGCGGGCGTGGTCTATGCCGTAGAGGGCAGTGATTTCGTGTCCGATGGCGTGCGTCGCCCAGTCCTGCGGCACGCCTACGCCCACGATGCCGTTGAGCGCAACAGTGGCGCACCACATGATGTTGGCTCGAGCGTCGTAGTCCGTAGGGTTCTGCATCACTTTAGGCGCCTGTTCGATGAGGGTCACCAGAATCGCCTCCGCGATACGGTCCTGGAGGGCGGCGTTCACGGGGTAGGTCACATACTGCTCCATCACGTGCGCGAACGCATCGACGATGCCGTTGGCGGTTTGTCGCGGCGGCAGGGAGAACGTGGTTTGCGGGTCAAGCGCCGAGAAGCGTGGATACACCAGCGGCGAGTAAAAAGCCAGCTTTGCGCGCTTCTCCGCGTGCGAGATGACCGCCCAGCCGTTCATTTCGGAACCAGTGCCTGGTAGCGTCAGCACTGCGCCCAGGGGTACTGCCTCGCGCACTTCTAGCCGCTTCTCCACAATGTCCCACGTCTCGCCCGCGAAGGGAATGGCTGCTGCGATGAACTTCGTGCCGTCCAGCACGGAACCTCCTCCGACCGCAAGCAGGAAGTCCACCCCTGCCTGGCGTCCCAGCTCCACCGCCCGCATGAGCGTGGCATACTGCGGGTTGGGCTCGATGCCGCCGAATTCGGTGACTCGATATCCCTGCAGAGCCGCTTTCACGCGCTCGTACACGCCATTGCGGTGGATGCTTCCGCCGCCGTATGTCATCAGGACGTGCGCCCCGGAAGGTATCTCCTCGCGAATGCGCTCGATGGCGTCCTTACCGAACAGAATCTTCGTCGGGTTGTGGTAGGTGAAATCGAACATAGCGTACCTCCTCTACGGAACTGCGGATAGAGCGATGAAAGCGCCCCCCTTTGTGCATTCTCGTTAGGCTATGTGAAGACCTGCTTGCTGTGCAGAAAAGCGCGTTTCGTCGGCGAGGGAAGGGGAGATTATCTTTCTGCGCAACGTTCGGCGGGAACTAGTTGCCTTCTGTTCTCGGTATTTTTGCATGGACACACCTAGCGTGTCTAAATAGACGAACAGTGATGGAGGAGGAGAGAATGAAGTTCTGGCGTCGTTTGCACCTTGCAGGTGCCATTGCGTTGGCGTTTGGTTGGCTGGTTACCTCTGCAGCGCGCGCTGCAGAGAAGGACATCGTGGACACCGCTATCGCCGCGGGCAATTTCAAGACGCTGGTGAAGCTGGTGCAGGAGGCAGGGCTGGTGGACGCTCTGCGCGGTGAGGGACCTTTTACCGTGTTCGCGCCCACTGACCAGGCGTTCGCCAAGCTGCCCAAGGCGCAGGTAGATGCTTTGCTGCGCGACAAGGAGGCTCTGCGCCAGGTGTTGCTGTACCACGTGGTCAGTGGTCGAGTGACTTCAGACCAGGTGACGAAGCTGCGGAGCGCGAAGACCCTGCAGGGGGGCGAGATTCGTATCTCCACCTCGCAGGGCAAGGTGCGTATCAATCGCGCCAACGTCGTGAAGGCGGACATCCAGTGCACTAACGGCGTCATCCATGTGATTGACACCGTGATTCTGCCGCCCAAGCAGGCGCAGCCCAAGAAGAGCTACTAAACCTCATCCAGTGCAGGAGGGCTTTCCCCTCCTGCACTCTGGTTTGCAACGACGAATGACGATTCCCAAAGTTCTCCTGTTCCAGCAAAGGTTGCTGTTGCAGCTCTCCGTATGGTCTCTGCTCAGTGTCTTTCTCGGAGGAGTGCTGGCAGCGCTTTTTCCTGCGAAGAGCTTCTGGTCGGCGTTCGGAGGGATGAACGCCGTGTGGGGGCTGGTGAATCTGGTCATCGCCAGCGTAGGCTTTTACGGCGTGATGAAGAAGATGCGTTCTGGATTGTCGGATGAGGAGGGAGAAAGGAGGAGGCTCCTGCGCTTGCTCCGCGTGAACACGTGGCTGGATGTGGGCTATGTGGCGGTGGGAGCAGGCTTGGCGTTTCTGGGCAAGACGCCGCTGTTGCATGGCTTCGGCTGGGGTGTGATACTGCAGGGAGGTTTTCTCCTGCTGTTTGACTGGTGGCATTATCGGCAAGGAGGTTCGGTATGAGCGGTCTGTCGGAGAAGGTCGTGCTGGTCACGGGTGGTACCAGTGGCATTGGCTTGGCGACGGTGCGGCTGCTGATGGAGGAGGGAGCGTACGTCGGAGCCTGCGGGCTTTCCGCCGAGGGCGTCGCCCGCGCTACGGAGCTAGACCCGAGCGGCGACTCGCTGCTGGTGATGCAGGCGGACGTGCGTCGGCGTGAAGACTGCCAGCGGTTTGTGGAACGGGTGGTGCTGCAGTTCGGCAGACTGGATGCGGTGATACACTCGGCGGGAGTTGGACACCTGGGCGCGTTCGCCGACACGGACGAGGCAACCTATGACCGTCTCTTCGACACGAACGTGAAGGGACTGTATCACATCGCGCAGGTCGCCCTGCCTCACCTCGTGAGCGCGGGCGGCGGACACATCGTAGCGATTGCGGGCATCCTGGGTATCAAGCCGCTAGCGACCGCCAGCATCTACGCCGCCAGCAAGTACGCTGTGGTAGGCATGTGTCAGTCGCTGTCGCACGAGCTGCGTCGGCAGAACATTCGGGTGAGCGTGCTGTGCCCCTCTGGCGTGGATAGCCCCTTCTGGGAGGGCATCCCGGGCAAGCCGCGCGCGGACATGCTGCTGCAGCCCGAGGACGTGGCACAGGCGATAGTGCAAATCCTGCAGATGCCTGCGCACGTGACGCCCAACCTCTACGTCATCCAGCACATCAACCATCAAATCTGGCCATGATTCGGTGGGGCTATCCCTGCGAGAACGTGACTCTGGACGCCTCCACGAACCACACGCTGCAGCTGCGCAACGCGCGGGAGGAGCGCATTCGCGAGAAGTTCGAGCAGAACCTGCGCGACCTGTGGCGGATGCTGGAGTGGAACGTGCAGCAGGGGATAGCCCTCTTCCGCATCGGGCAACATCTCGTGCCCTTCGCCTCACATCCCAGCTTCCCCTACGACTGGTATGCAGCGCACGCCGACGCCCTGCGTTCGGTGGGCGAGTTCGCGCGGGAGCACGGTCTGCGCCTCTCGATGCATCCCAGTCAGTACGTGAACGTGGGCAGTCCGCACGCCGAGGTGGTGGAGCGTTCGCTGGCGGAGCTGCGCTACTCCGCAAGGGTGCTGGAGGCGCTGGGGCTGCCCGACTGCGTGCTGATTGTGCATCTGGGCGGGGTGTACGAGGGTCACGCCTCCACAGGACGTCGCCTCGTGCAGCACTTGCGGGGCGAGGAGCAGATTCTGCGCTGGCTGGCGCTGGAGCACGACGAGCGGCTCTGGAGCCTGCGCCAGGTGTTGCCTGTAGCGGAGCAGCTGGGCGTGCCCGTGATCGTGGATAACCTGCACCATCGGCTGAACCCCGACGGGTTGACCCTGCGGGAGGCGGTTCGGCTGGGCATCTCCACGTGGAACGGCAGGCGCCCGAAGCTGCATCTCTCCTCGCAGGAGGAGGGCAAGCGCCCTGGCGCCCATGCGGGACGCATCTGCCCCGAAGACCTGCACGAGCTGCTCGACGCGCTCGATGGGGCAGAGGTGGACATCATGGTAGAGGCGAAGGACAAGGAGCTGGCAGTGCTGCCGTTGCTAGGGCGTTCTTAGCCGGAAGGGAGAGCGCCGCCTGCGGGGGATAGCGCTGCGTTCACCGCTCGCGTGATTGTCGTGTGCACCTCTCGCGGATGGCGGCAGACGCAGAACGCCCATCGTCCAAACTCGCCGTGATAATTGACTGCCCTCACCCAGCGTCGCGCGGCGGTCTCCTTCTGGCGATCCTGTTCGCTTTCAAAGCCTTTCACTTCTAAGACCACTTTGACCTCTGGTAAGGCTCGGAGCGCTGGATGTGGCTCCGAGCCTCCCGTTTGGCGTAAAAAGTGTCGTGCAGTGATCGCACGGGATGGGAGAGGGGTAACAGAGACAGCGGCTACAGTCGCTGCTTGCCTGCTTCCGTCAGGACGTAGCGTCCCTCTCGTTCTT
>JANWXG010000156.1 GCA_025057335.1 bacterium
CCAGTCCCGTTGTCATTCTGAAGTCCCTGCTATTTGTCAACGGGAAGCACTCACGTGCTTCACTACCAACTGAAGAGCAATCTCTGGAGGGTCGCGCTCCGTCGCGACTATTCCTGACGGCTCGGCGGGAGCCTCGCCCTCCAGTCCCGTTGTCATTCTGAAGTCCCTGCTATTTGTCAACGGGAAGCACTCACGTGCTTCACTACCAACTGAAGAGTTCGTCCGTGTTAGTAGTCGCGCACGTCAGTGCGCATCCTGTCATTCTGACGAGAAAGCTCCCTGTCATTCTGAGCGCAGCGAAGAATCTCCCAGATGCTTCGCCTTCGGCTCAGCATGACAACATGGGAGGGTCGCGCTCTGTGGCGTCCTGAAGGTGTGCTGATGTGGTATGGGCATCCTGCCCATGAGCCACGCGCAAGATGCGCGTGCCACTGGAGGGTCGCGCTCCGTCGCGACCAATAGCGGTCATTCCGAGTGGAGCGAGCAATCTCCACATGCAGGAAACCGTCCTGTTCATAGCGAAGAATAACGCCGCATGAGGCGCGCGAGGGGCATGGCGTCCCCTTCACACGTGCGCTCCGCTTATGTTATGATAAGGTAAAAGAAGAACGCCGAAGAGGGTGAGGAACATGATAGTGCGGCATCTACGGGTAGGGGCGCTTCTACTGTGGATGGGAGTTCTCGCTGTCGCAGCATGGAGCCAGCCCAAGGTAGACCCCGAAGTAGCGGAAGCCTACAAGCGACTGGCAGGCGCAGTCTCCTCCGAACGCATCCGCCAGACGGTTTATCAGCTCTCCTCGTATCCTTCCCGCGTAGCAGGTTACCCCGGTGCGGACGCCGCCGCCAAATGGATTGAGGAGCAGTTCCGCCAGATTGGACTGCAACGGGTAACCACTGAGGAGTTCACGGTCACTGTGCCTGTAGACAAGGGGGCGAAGCTGCGCGTGGGCAACCGCGAGTTCCCGCTCTACTCGATGTGGCCCAACCTGGTGCGCACTTCGCAGCTGCCCCCCGAGGGTATCACAGGGCCAGTTATCTACGCGCGCGACGGCAAGCTGCCCTACTTCAGTGGCAAGAACGTGGAGGGCAGTATCGTGCTGGTGGACTTCAACTGCGGCACCGACTGGCTGAATGCGCCGCGCCTGGGCGCCAAGGCGGTCATCTTCATCGAGCCCAGCGCTACTATGCGTGGCGAGGCGGAGTCCAAGTTCATCGGCATCCCCGTCACCGTGCCGCGCTTCTACATCCGCAAGAGCGATGCGGCGCCATTGCTGGCGCTCACCGCCGCACAGCGCGAAGTGAAAGGCACCCTCTTCGCCACTATGCCCTGGGAACGGCGTCCCGCCTATAACATCATCGGCTGGCTAGAGGGCACCGACCCCAAGTTCAAAGACCAGATTATCGTCATCTCCGCCTACTATGATGCGATGTCGGTAGTGCCAGCGCTCGCGCCGGGCGCCGAGAGCGCGTGCGGTATCGCAGGGCTGCTGGAGGTCGCCCGTGCCTACAAGGCGAACCCGCCCAAGCGCACCATCATGTTCCTGGCGACCAGTGCGCACTTCCTCTCCTTGCAGGGCGTGCGCGAATGGATGGACAAGCACATGTTCGAGCTGGAGCGCCCCAACGTCGGACAGCGGCTCGTCTACTCCCTGCTGAACACAGTCGGCATCCGTCCGAAGCAGAAGAAGCTGCTGGACATCTACCTGTTCCTGTCGCTAGACCTTTCCAGCAAGTCGCGACAGGTGGGGCTATTCTACAAAGGCTACTTCTACGACATGCGCGAAGACGTGCAGAACCGCTTCTCGGACACGGCGCGCATCTGCCGCGAGAACGCCGAGAAGGTGGGGCACGTGCTGGGCTTTGACCACCGCAAAGCCTTCGCCGATGGCGTGAACCCTGTGGAGGGCAAGAACTGGCGCAACTACCTGCCTGGCAAATTCGCCTTCGACGCGGAGGTGGTCACCCTCTCTGGCGCTAACGGCATGACCTTCTGCACCACCGACGACTCGCGCGCGCTGGTGGACACGCCCTTTGATACCCCAGAGAAGGTGAACATTGCCAACGTCACGCGCCAGACGAAGCTGATTGCTGCCCTGCTCTACCATATCCTCAACGACACCAACGAGCCGGGCGAGCTGAACGTGCCGCGCTTCCCCATCTCCGAGCCAGGCAACTTCCAGACGATGGGCTTGCAGGGTGGCTTTGGCACGCTGGACGGGCAGGTGGTGCTGTTTGACCCGCGCAAAAGCTTCATTCCCAACCAGCCCGTGCCCGGTTCGCTAGCGGTGGTGCGCCATGCCACCAAGACCTTCATGGGCGTGCGCGGCAACATGATCCAGATGGTGGGCGACGATGCCTACTTCCGCTTCCCGGGCATCCCGCCTATCACCGCTTACGGCTGGAACCGCATGACCAGCATCGCTGCCTATCGCCTCAACGAGCGTACGGGCGAGATCGAGTACGCCCCTGACCTGGGCGTCACGGGCGCGACGGAATACGCTATCGACTTCACCATGTCCACAGGGCGCAAGACCACGCGCATCGTGGTGTTCCGCTGCGTGCCTACCTCCATCTACGACCTGGTGGACCAGCAGGCGCTACGTGCTCTTACCACGATGGAGGTGCTGGACGGCGAGACCAACGGGCAGCCGCGCATGTACGGCTACACGCTGGCGACCGTGCAGGACTACTCGTTAACCTCGTACGTCGAGGACGTGGCGGTGGTGTTTGCGCAGCCGGGATCGCGCATCAAGCTCAAGATGGGCGTTGGACCTGGAGCCACGCGCTTCCTGCTCATCAACTCCACCCCGGATGAACCAGAAGGCAAGGGCTATCTGGTGGCGGGTAGCGCAGAGGAGGCGCAGGGGTTCGTCGTGCGCACTGTGCGTGAGGAGGAGCTAACCGAGCGCGACCTAATTGCGCGCGGCGGCACCATTGCCAACACCGCCCTGCGCGTGGCGGAGGACATGTGGAATCTGGACGAATGGCGCATGAGCCGCCTGCGCCAGTTCCGCATCATCAACGAAGGTCTGGAGCAGCTGCACGGACTGGCGAAGGAGCATCTGGACAAGGCGCGAGCAGCGCTGGAACGCAAGGACTACGCCGCCTTCGACACCTACGCCCGCGCGGCATGGGGCTACGAGGCGCGCGCTTACCCCGACGTACAGGCGACCGCCAACGACGTGGTGCGCGGCGTCATCTTCTACCTGTTCTTGCTGATGCCGTTCGCCTACTTCATGGAGCGGTTGCTGTTCGGCTTCAGCGACCTCCGACGCCAGCTGCTCACCGCGTTCATCATCTTCCTGATTATCTTCTTCGCGTTCAGCCAGATTCACCCCGCGTTCCAGCTGGTGAGCAACCTGTTCGTAGTGTTGCTGGCGTTCATCATGCTGGCGCTGTCGCTGCTGGTCTCGTTCATGGTGGGTGGCAAGTTCGAGGAGCAGCTGAAGCAGCTCAACCGCCAGATTAGCGGCATCCACCGCGCCGACATCGGGCGCGTGAGCGTGGCGTTCGCGGCGTTCAACTTGGGCGTCTCCAACATGCGCCGACGCAAGGCGCGCACCGCGCTCACCAGCATCACGCTCATCCTGCTCACCTTCATCGTGCTGTCGTTCACCTCCATCGTGAACGTACTGCGCTTCAATAAGGTTCCCGCGCCGGGCACGCCGCTTTACAACGGCATCATGATCCGCACGGCGCTATGGGAGCCGCTGCAGGAACCCGCGTATCGCCTGCTGAACGATGAGTTCCGCGACCGGGCGGTAGCACCGCGCGCGTGGTTCTTCGGCGCGGCGTTTGGTGAGCAGTCGTTCCTCACGCTGCGACGCGGCGACCGCCAGTACGATGCCAAGGCTGCCGTCGGCTTGTCGCCCGCCGAGGCGGAGGTCACGCAACCGCAGAAGGCGCTGATTGCCGGACGCTGGTTCCGCGAGGGAGACCGCTACGTGGCGATTGTGCCCACCGCCATCGCTCAGCAGCTGCGCATCGAGCCTGAGGACGTAGGCAAGGCGAAGGTGAACTTCAGCGGTGTGGACTACACCGTCATCGGCATTCTGGACAGCCAGAAGTTCAAAGGGATTACCGACCTCGACCGCGAGCCACTAACGCCAGTGGACTTCATCCTGATGCAGAAGATGCAGCGGCAAGGGGCGGGCGGCGCAGGCGAGGCGGGTTTCCGCGAGTACGTGCACCTAGAACCCGATGCCTGCTTCTACATCCCCTACAAGACGCTGATGAACATCGGCGGGGAAATCCGCAGCATCGCCATCTCGTTTGCGACGCCCGACGAGGTGCGCGTTGTGCTGGACAAGCTGATGCCGCGCCTGGGCTTGAACATCTACGCGGGACAGGGCGACCGCACGTGGCGCTACTCGACTCTGGCGGCGACCTCGGGGCGGGGCATCGAGTTCATTGTCATCCCCGTGCTAATTGCCGCCCTGATTGTGTTGCAGACGATGCTGAGTAGCGTCTACGAGCGCGTGAAAGAGATTCACATCTTCTCCTCGCTGGGGCTGTCGCCCACGCATATCGGCTTGCTGTTCCTGGCGGAGGCGATGGTATATGCCATCATCGGCTCCGTGACAGGCTACTTCTTGGGGCAGCTGAGCGCGAAAATTGTCGTCTGGCTGAACGTGCCGGGGCTGTACCTGAACTTCTCGTCGATGGCGGCAGTGGTCTCCACGCTGATTGTCGTAGCGACGGTGCTGGCGTCCACCATCTATCCTGCGCGCAAAGCGTCGGAAGTTGCCACACCCGCGCTGGAACGCACCTGGCGAGTCCCAGAACCAGAGGGCGACGTGTGGCGCATCCCCATGCCCTTCTCGGTGACGCGCGTGCAGGCGGCAGGCTTGAACTCGTTCCTGAGCGAGTGGCTGCAGGCATACGAGGAGTATTCCATCGGCGACTTCGTGACGCAGGGCGTGAAGGCAGAGGAGTATGACTACGACGGCGGCACTGCCTACCGCATCACCTGCACCGCGTGGGTGGCGCCCTTCGACCTGGGCGTGAGCCAGAACGTGGAGATCGAGGCGACGCCCACTGACATGCCTGACGTATACGACCTGCACCTGACGCTGACGCGCCTGAGCGGCGACATCGCCAACTGGAAGCGCGTGAACCGCCGCTTCCTGAATACGCTGCGCAAGCAGTTCCTCATCTGGCGAACGCTGCGTCAGGAGGAGCGCGAGCGCTACCTGCGCAAGACCGATGGACGTCAGCCTGCGGGCGTGCCGAGCACGCAGCCTGCGACAGGGACGTAAGGTGTGAAGGAGGACATGCGCTCTCGAGGGAGGAGGCAAGTTGGGTTACTACGTCATCGCACACGACGGTAATCGTTACGGACCAGCAGATATCGAGACGCTACAGCAGTGGGTGCGCGAAGGGCGCATCGCCCCGAACACGACGCTAGAGGACGAATACACAGGCACGCAGATTCGGGCAAATCTGCTGCCTGAGCTCAGCCACCTGTTCCCGACAGCGCCTCCCCCTCCCAGCGGTGTAGTTAGCCAGCCGCCTCCGATGCCTCGCTCCGCAGGCACGCCCAGCGGCGAAGCCACGGCAGCGTTGATATTCGGCATCCTAGGGCTCATCTGTTGCCCTGTGTTCAGCATCGCCTCGCTGATTCTGGGCAAGCAGGAGATGAACCGTATCGACCAGGGGCTGTCTGCTGTAGAGGGACGTGGGCTGGCGCAGGCGGGATATATCCTGGGCATCGTGGCGCTGGCAATCTGGGGGATACTACTTGCTCTGTGGATTGCGGGTATCGGTGCGGTGTTTCGGTCGATACCTCAGCCGTCCCCGATGCCGTAGTGCGATGGCATGGACGTGAGATGTGGCGCACGTTGTTGCTGATGGCAGTGCTTCTGACTGGCGGTGTGGTTGCCTACTGGTTGCGGCCTTACGTAGAGCGTGCGCCGTCGACGTGTCTGTTTCTTATCATCACAGGCAAGCCCTGTCCAACCTGCGGGATGACGCGGGCGACCTGTGCGTTGGCGCATGGCGAGTGGGCGAAAGCGGCGAGTTATCATCCGCTGGTGGTGCCGTTCTGGATGAGCCTAATCTTCGTGTTGTGGACGCACTTTGCGCTGCCGCTGTCGCCGAGGGCAGAGCGGTGGCGCAAGTGGAGCCTGTGGGCGTTTTTGACAGTGGTGGGTGCGGCGTTATTGCTGCGAGCAGCTGAGTGGGTGAGATAGTGACTGAAGGGCGAGGCTCCTGCCGAGCCGTTCCCTCCCCGTTCACGGGGAGGCGGAGATAGGGTGCTGTTCGGCTCACCGGGAGGTTCGCCCTCCAAAAGGCAGTGGCGGGGGTGTTGTTCGGCTCACCAGGAGGTTCGCCCTCCAGGGGGCGCACAGCGGTTTGCGCTCCCTCGTCGCCGTTACATCTCCAGCTCTCCCTGCCACACCTCATCCTGCACGCGCTCAGCGCGCGAGACGCCCATCAGCATCGCCGCGCTGGGTATCTGGAAGCCCTCGCCGC
>JANWXG010000157.1 GCA_025057335.1 bacterium
GAAAGCTGGAGGGCGAGCCCGTTACGGCGGGAGAAGCAGCACCTCACGAGGCTCGCCCTCAGCAGGGTCATGTGGTCGCAGGTTTCTCGCCCGACGCGTTGTCACTCCGCTTTAGCGTGCAGATGCCCAACACCTTGTATAGCCCGCAGTAGCCCACGATGCTGCTGCCCAGCAGCATGACTGCGAGGATGCCCAGCACCCAGGCTGCTGCGCCCTTCACCGTGCCCAGCAGGATGAGCAGTGCAAAGAGGAGGGCAATCACCGTCCGAATAGCGCGGTCGACGACGCCCATGTTCTTTTCCATCGCGGCACACCTCCTTTCGGAAGCCTTGCTCGCTCCCGATTCTATAATACGGTGCGCCATCACACGGGCGTCGCCACCTCTAGCTCGTCGGGGTTCAGTGCGCCCTTGCCAAAGATAATCGGGAAGGTTCCCCCGTCGCTGAGGCGGCGCGTACGTCCGTCCATGTAGCACACGCTGAAGGCACGGCGGGGGACGTCGATGGTGTTCACTCCCGAACCGTGCAGCAGCCAGTTGTGCAACAAGATAGCCTCGCCCGCTTCCGCCTCCAGATACACTACCTTGTCCTCAGGACAGTACATCGCTTCCTGCTCAGGGGTGATCGTGTGTCCCCATTCGCTCAGCAAGCCCAGTCGATGAGTACCAGGCACCACGCGCACGCAACCATTCTCCTTGGTTGCAGGGTCCAGGGCAGTCCAGATGGTCACCAGGGGGTCGCGGTCCAATCCCCACTGCAACCCTGCATCCTGATGCCAGGGCAGCACAGTGCCTTTCTGGGCGGGCTTGTTCATGAACATGGCACGATAGCAGGCGATGGGCACGTGCGCACCGTAGATGGTCGCACAAATCTCGCGAAACAGGGGCTTTTGCATGTAGCGCAGGAACACGGGGTCGTACTCTAGGTTCTGAATTTTGCGGTAGTTGAGTGTCGGCCCCTTAAAGCCGAGGGTCTGTTCGGGGACGTCTTCGTACCGCCCCGTCTCGCTGTCCAGCTGCATCAGCAAACGGTCATAGTCAATGTTCGCCTTGCCGAGCATGATGTCGTCGATGCGCTGACGCATCTGCTCCAGCTCCTCGTCGCTCATCACCTTGCCCAGGCGCAGGTAGCCGTTCTTGAAGTACTCACACCACTGCTCATCGGAGATAAAAGATGTGGACACCACGTTTTGCACCTCCCGCAGTCCCTGAGTTTATCCGTACTAAATTATAACGTTGCTGGTCATCCACGGTCAAGAGGGAAAAACGGCAAAGCCAGTAGCAGGTTTGAGGCATCCCCCTTCTCTCTGCTGCACGCCGCGATGCCCTGTGCTCTACGCGGCGACGAACCAGCCTCGCAGGAACATCCCCCTGTTGTCCAGAATACATCAGGTAGACTAGGAAGGAGGGTTGAGGATGCAGCGACTCTTGCTTTGGCTTGTTGTGGTTGTGGCGCTTCTGACGGTAGGCTGTGCGAAGCGAGAGAGCCCAACGACGACCTCATCCTCGTCGGGCGAGAAGAAGGTGCGCATTGTGCTGGTCACCAATGGCAGCTCGCCGTTCTGGGACCCGATGGAGGTAGGGATGCGCCGCGCTGCAGAGGAGCTGGGTTGTGAAGCCACCTCACGGCGCCCACAGACCGACTCGCCCGCTCTGCAACGCCAGATTATCGAGGAGTATCAGGCGCAGCGAGTGGATGGCATCGGCATCTCCGTCATCGAGTCCGAAACTGTCGGTCCGCTCATCGACGAGCTGATGAACAGCGGCATGAAGGTGATTACCTTCGATTCGGATGCAGCCAACTCCAAGAGAATCGCCTACATCGGCACGAACAACTTCGAGGCGGGCAAGGCAGCGGGTGAAGCGGCGAAGCGACTGCTGCCCGAAGGCGGCAAGGTATTCGGCTTCGTAGGCAACCAGAACGCGCCCAACGCGCGTGAGCGCATCGCAGGATTCAGAGAAGCAATCAAAGGCACGAACATCGTGCTGGTAGACGTGTTCGACGACAACAAAGACCCCGCCAAGGCGCGCGCTAATGTCGAGAACGTACTGCAGGCGCACAAAGATGTCAAGATGTTGCTGGGGCTGTTCTCTTACAACGGTCCGCAGATTGCGGCGGCAGTGAAGGAGGCAGGGTTGCTGGGCAAGGTGAAAGTCCTCTGCTTCGACGCTGAGCCCGAGACCATTAATCACCTCAAGCGCGGCGAGATTGACGCCACCGTCGTGCAAAAGCCCTATGAGTTCGGTTACCGCTCCGTGCAGCTGCTGTACAAGCTCATCACGCTGGGTGACGTGCAGAAGGCGCTGCAGGAGTTCGAGCGGGAATCGGGCTACAAAGTGGGACCGAACAACACCATCGACACAGGTGTAGAGATTATCACGCCCCAGAACATTGAAGAGTACCTGAAGCGGCTGGAGGCGCTGGGAATTAAGTCCTCCTGACCGCAATGGGCAGGGTGAACCCTCTGGAGCCTGAACCAATCGCAACGCCATCGGACGGGTGGTTACATCTAGTGGGGGGAACCATTCGATGCTTCGTCAAGGGATAGGACGCCTAGTACGCACGCGCGAGTTCGGCGTAGTCGTCGTGCTAGCGTTGCTCGTACTCTTCATCAGCTCTACGGAGCGGGGCGAGGCGTTCCTGGGACCGATTAGCTTGCAGAACCTCTCACGCCAGGTGGCGCTGCTAGGTGTGTTCGCTATCGGGCAGGCGGTGGTCATTATCGCTGGGGGTATCGACCTGTCGGTGGGCACGTTGATTGGCTTCACGGGCGTACTGTGCGCCTGGCTGCTGTCGCGGGCAGGCTGGTCACTAGGCGCTAGCGTGGCTGCGGTACTAGCGTTCTCGGCATGCGTGGGGATAGTGCATGCTCTGCTCATCCACCGCTTCCGCCTTCTGCCATTCATTGTGACGCTCGGCTCGCTGTTCATCTTCTTGAGCGCAGGACAGCTGATGACCAACAACGTGCCCATCCCCGTCTCCCCGCAGGATTCGCCCTACTCGGAGGAATTTCAGTTTCTGGGCAACGGCAAGATATGGGGCGTGCCCGTGCCTGTGTACATCCTGCTCGCCGTGCTGATAGCGGTATCCGTGTTGATGCACTTCACAGTGGTGGGCAGGCACATCTACGCGCTAGGCAACAACGAGGAGGCGACGCGCCTGTCGGGCATTAGCGTGCTGCGCACGCAGATGATTGCTTATGGGCTATGCAGCCTGCTGGCGGGGCTGGCGGGTATCCTCTACGCTTCGTACCAGCGGCAGGGCATCCCAGGCAGCGGGCTATCCTATGAGTTGAAGGCAATCGCTGCTGCAGTGGTCAGCGGCTGTAGTCTCAGCGGAGGTCAGGGAACAGTTATCGGCGCGGTCATCGGCGCAGCGTTGCTCAACGTCATCCTGAGCGGAATCAGCTTCGTCATCCAACAGGGCGCGTCTAACTGGGAAGGCACAGTGGTGGGTACCATCCTTTTGGTCACCGCTATCCTCAACCGTTTACAGCAGCAGTGGCTAGCACGCAAGCGCTGAGGTATGTCATCTCAGCCACAGAGCCTCTGTATCCCGCCTTGCGTTACCAGGCAGACCCCAAACGCGACGTCATCATACTACGGGTAGATGCCTCGCGTGATGATGGCGTCAGCGACGCGCCCGACGCCGATAATATAGGCGGCAGTACGCAAATCCACCTTGCGCGTCTTTGCGGTGCGCACGACTTCGTCGAAGGCGTCTATGAGGATTCTCTCCAGGCGTTGATTTACCTCATCCTCGCTCCAGAAGAAGCTCTGCAGGTCCTGCACCCACTCGAAATACGAGACGATGACCCCTCCCGCGTTGGCTAGAATATCTGGCACGAGGAAGACTCCCATTTCACTCAGGATGCGGTCGGCTTCGGGGGTGGTGGGACCGTTGGCGCCCTCGATGAGGACCTTGGCTTTAATGCGCTCCGCGTTCTCGCGGCTAATCTGGTTGCCCAGCGCAGCAGGCACGAGGAAGTCGCATGGCAGCTCCAGCATCTCCGCGTTGGTAAGCACCTCCCCTTCCGCATACTGGGGCAAAGTGCCCTCGCGACGCACACAGTGCTGGAGCAGCACGGGGATATCCAGCCCTTTGGGGTTGTACACGGCGTTCAGAGCGTCGCTCACTGCGACCACCCTGGCACCTACCTCGTGGAAGAACTTAGCTGCCGAACTGCCCACATTGCCGAACCCCTGAATGACCACTCTGGCACCCTGCAAAGGAATGTTGAGCAGCTGCGAGCACCGGTTGGCAATCATCACCAGTCCGCGCCCTGTTGCCTCGATGCGCCCCTCCGAACCGCCAACGGCAATCGGCTTACCCGTGACCACTGCAGGCACAGTGTAGCCCTTGTGCATACTGTAAGTATCCATAATCCACGCCATCACCTGCTGGTCGGTGCCTACATCGGGCGCGGGAATGTCGCTCTCGGGGCCGATGATGACGCTGATTTCGGTCGCGTAGCGTCGGGTCAGCCGTTCCAGCTCTTTGAGAGACAACTTCTTCGGGTCGCACATTACTCCCCCTTTAGCTCCACCGTAGGGGATGTTGACCACAGCGCACTTCCAGGTCATCCACATCGCCAGAGCGCGCACCTCGTCGAGGTCGGCATGTGGGTGGTAACGAATGCCTCCTTTAGAGGGACCGCGCGCACGGTTGTGCTGCACCCGATAGCCCGTAAAGATGCGCACCGAGCCGTCGTCCATTTGCACAGGAAAGTGTACGGTCAGCTCGCGCTCCGGATACTTGAGGAACTCGTGGATGTTGGGGTCTAGGTTGAGCAGTTCCGCCACAATCGCCAGCTGCTGCAGCGCCATCTGATAGGGGTTCGCACCGTTGCGCCCCTCATGGTGCGTGGTGGTCATGGTATCGCCTCCGTCGTCTTCTCACGTATAGTCCAGTCGGTGAACCGGCGGTAAAAGACGCCGTACCCACCAGGCAATCGGCAGGACGAACACTAGGTTGTATCCGCTTTCCCCCAACGCCTGCACCACCCATCGGGAGACGTCCGGCTGTGGGGAGAACAGGAAGAACACCGCTTCGCACAACAGGCTGCCCGTCAGCGCTGAGAACACCAGCACTACAGGATTATGGCGAAACACACGCAGTTCCAGTAGCCCCAATGCTGCCCCTAGCATCATGCGGCTCACGAGGTAGCTTCCTAGCGACATGCCCACGACAGTGCCCATCAACCACCCCGCCACAAAACCGTACGCTACAGCCACATGCGCTGGAGTGTTTACAGCAATGCAGATAAGCACCACCTTATTCAGGTCCGGCTGCACGCCCCACACCTGCAAGCGATACGCCAACACCGCTTGTAACGCGGTAGCCAACACTAGCAGCAGCACCAGCTGCAGCCACGCTGGCAGCTTCATGAAGCTGCCCCCTCCCCCTGAAGGAGCAACACCTCCTCCAGCCGCATCGCGTCCACAAAAGGTCGCACTCGCGCCTCGCGCATCCCCGCCTGACGCTGCTCCATCACCTCTTCGACAGTGCCAATCGGGATACCTGCAGGGTAGACCCCCCCCAGCCCCGACGTAACTACCACATCGCCCGGACGCACATCAGCGTCCTTGGCGAGGAACGTGAGGAGGAGGTCCTCTTCCCCGCGCCCACGGCATACGCCCACTGCTCGCGACTCTGCCCGCTGCACCCGTGCCCCCACGCTGGCGTTCGGGTCGGTAATCAGCAGCACGTGCGCCGTGTAGCGCGTGGTCAGATAGACAACGCCTACCAACCCCCTGTCGGTGACCGCAACCATGCGCGGGCGAACCCCCCTCGCCTGTCCTGCCCCGACGATGAGCGTGTGGAAGTAAGCAGAGGGCTGTATCGCCAGCACTCGCGCTACCAGAGGGGGCTTCCGTTGCGTCTGGGAGAAAGCCAGTAGCCGACGCAGCCGTTCGTTCTCCTGGCGCAGCTCCTCATGAACAATCTCTTGAGTGCGCAAGGCTTCCAGTTCGCGTCGCAAACGCTCGTTCTCCGCGCGCAAGCGCCGTCCATGCCACACTCCGTAGCCGAAATCAGAGAGGAAATCCCAGGCGGAGACTAGAGCAGACTGCACCGGCGCCACTATCGCCATCACCGCTTCTGCAAAGGGGTTGGTCGCCCCGCGTTGTGCCGCGCGATTGTGCTGAATCCCCAGCAGCAGAGCCAGTACAGCGAGTACCGATATCACCCAGAACCGACTGTCACGCCAGATGTTGCGCATGAAGGCGCCTGCTCACACTAGTGAAAGCGGTTGGAACCGATAAGCACCTTACGCAGGCTGGGGTTGGTTTCGATCTCCTCTAACACCCTGCCTGTACCAATCACCACACAGCTGAGCGGGTCGGGTGCCACGTGCACAGGCATCCCAGTCTCCTTGGAAATCAGGCAGTCCAGACCGCGCAGCAGCGCGCCGCCCCCTGCTAGCGTGATGC
>JANWXG010000158.1 GCA_025057335.1 bacterium
GACACCCCCCTGCAACAAACTATTCCAAAGCAAGGTAGATAACCCCGATACGGTAACATCTATGCCAGTCCCTTCGGTACGAGAAGGCGACCTCGTGATACTGCGCAAGCCGCACGCCTGCGGTGCCAACTGCTGGCTGGTGGTGCAGCTGGGCGCGGATGTACGACTACTCTGTACCCATTGCCGTCGGCGCGTGCTGATGCCACGAGACGAGTTTGACCGGCGCATGCGCAGACGATGGCAAGGAGAAGAGCATGAGCCGATGGGCAATTAGTGTATTAACCTCACTGCTCCTCGCGAGCCTAGCGCTGGCGCAAGATGAGGTGGTCGTTACATGGAGCTTGCAGCCTGCTGTCTCTTCTCCACCGCCTTTCTACCAGTTCATTGGAGACGAGACGTCTTCCGAGATGAGTGACCTCGTTGCCCGCTGGCTGCAATGGGATGAGGGTGAGTCGCTGCGTACAGAGAGCAGTCATGAGATGCTGCGCGTTGCAGTGTGGAGGTGGCCCCGCGCATGGACGCTGGTGTTGTGGAACGGCGCCCCGCAGAAGGCGAAGGTGACCATACGAGGCGAACTGCCTGCGGGGGTCTACACGGTCGAGCGGCTGAGGTTGGGACCAGGCGCGATGCCCCTTGCTCTCGAGCGGCGCAATGGGCTGCAGCAGAGAGCCGCAGGCGGGATACAGCGCACAGAGTGGTTGGACGGACACTCTGGCTTAGCCTTGCGCTTCGTGGAGCGTGGACAAGTGGTAGGTGAAACCTTAAGCGCGCTCCGTCAGTCGATATGGCGGAGCGAGGTATCGCGGGGGGTGCTGTCACGCCTTGCCGCGCTGCTACGCGAGGCGGGCAGTCACTGGTATCAGGTGCGAGCCAGCCTGCGTCGGGGCGACCAGCGGATGAGCGCACGCGGAGTGCACCGCATGCTATTCCTGGTCAGCGGGATGCGGGCAGCGTCGTCCAAGTACCCTGGCGCAGAGCAGGTGACCGCCCAGGCAGAGCAGCTCCTCGACGCCCTGTCGGAGCTGTCATCTGCCGTGTTGAGTCCCGTCATCTGTGTGCAACAGCAAGGGCGCTCCCTGCGCGTGCAAGTAGTCAATGCAGGAGGTCAGGTTTGGCGCGCGTTGCGCCTGACCGCCCCCCAAAGCGACGCTGTTGTGCTAGCGAACATGAAGCCGATGGAGCGGGCTGAAACCACGTTCACTCTGCCCACAGAGGAGGAAGAAGTGACTATCGTCGCGAGTATCCTGTTCAACGGGGGGTATTCGCGATTGAAGATGACGAGCCTGCCGACAAAGCCTGCTGCACAAAAGGAGGAGCAGCCATGAAGACGCTGTTGTGGATAGTTGCGTTCGTGCTGGCAACTTATCCCCCACGCCTGACGGTCGTTCCCCAAGAGGGAAGTGTGCTGTCGGACATCGTCGAAGTGCGTGTGACCTCGAACGAGCCGCTCAGGCGCGTGGAGTTTCTGCTGGACGGTCAGGTGGTCGGTAGTGATACCTCTACCCCGTATACGTGGACGTGGGATACCCTCTCTGTATCGGATGGAGAGCATACGCTCACGATACGAGCGACAGACTGGAACAACCGCGTGGCGTCTACCGACGTGCGCTACCGGGTGGACAACCAGTTGTCGCGCGGCGGCGAGTTCCACCTGCAGCAGGCGCAGCAACATCTGTCCGCGCAATCGTGGGAGGAGGCGGTGAAGGCGGCGCGGCGCGCAGTACACCTGCTGCCAGAGGACGGACGCGCGCATCACCTGCTGGCTCAAGCGTGGCTAGGGGTGTCGCAATGGACACGGGCGCTGGAGAGCGCCCAACGTGCGGCGCAGCTGCTCCCCTCCGCCGAGACCTACCTTACTCTGGCGGAGGCGCATCTGCGAGTTGCCTTCGCGCAAACGGTAGACCAGGAGAAACGGTTTGGCGCCCTGCAGGAGGGGGTGCAAGCCGCCCTGCGCGCAGGAGAGCAGCGTCTCGCCCAGGCGAAAACGCCGCTGGAGAGGGCGACGGCACTGGCACAGCTGGGCAAATTGGAAGAGGCGGCAACCGCCTATCCTCAGGGGGGAAGCCGAGCGGAAGCCTACCTGTCCGCCGCGCGATGCTACCTGCTGGCGGGGCAGTGGCAGGACGCAGAGCGCATGTGTAACCTGGCAGAGCAGCGCGGGGCGGACAAAACAGTGGTGACCGTGTATCGGGCGCTGGCGCTGGCATTGCGAGGGCGGCTCGCTGAGGCGCGCGCGAGGCTAGAGCCGCTGAAGGAGACTGAAGCGACCCGAGACCTGCTGGCGCTGGCGCGAGCCGACTTGGCCCTGCGCGAGCGGAAACCCGCAGAGGCGCTGCGTGCACTACAGCCCTTGCGGCGCGGGGAGACGACCTCAGAGGCTGTGGAGACCTTGCTGGCAGAGGCGGTGGCACAGGCGCGCGACTTTCCGCGTGCGGAGGAGCACTTCCGCAACGCCCTCCTGCGCAACCCGCTCAGCTGGCACGCGCTGACGCAAAAGGGCTACGAGACCCTCGCGGTGGGTTCGCTGGCGACCGCCTCACGCTACTTCGAGCTGGCAGCGCGCATCCGTCCCGACGACGCCTGGGTGCTGTGCGGACAGGCGCTGTGCAGCACAGACAAGAGGCAGGCAGTGGCGCTGGCGCAAAGGGCGAGCCAACGCGCTCCCAGTGACGCCTGGGTGCTGGCAGTGCTGAGCTGGGCGCAGTGGCGCGCAGGGCAGCTGGATGAGGCGTTGCGCACTATCGAAAGAGCACGCCGTCTCGACCGTGAAAACGTCGACCTCGCCTCGCCGCCCGACGCACGCCGAGCAGCGCAGCTGGCGCGACTGCTCGGCAGGCGGGTGCAGTTGCCAGAGTAGCTGGCCTCCCCCTCATCAGCACGACCACCCGTTGTGTTCGTCGTGCAGGCTTCAGCCTGCTGTCGCACACTGAAGTGTGCACTACAAGCAGGATGGTTTGTAGTGCAGGCTTTAGCCAGCTGAGTGCTTTCCCTTTGCAATCTCGGTTTCGTACCCCTTGCTTTCCCGTCCGCATTTTGCTACACTAAACAAAACCACCAAGAGGGGGAGTGATTATGGCAATCGTGCATCGCACAGCCGACCGTGCAGCACAGAAAGTGTCTGGTGTACGAAAACGAAAGAGGCAAACTTATTTCCGCGTGGAGGAGAACCAGGTCATCTTCCACCACTACTTCTCCCTGGAGTTCGAACTGGCTGCTACGCTGGCGGGCGCTATCTCTATGCTGCCCGACTTGGAGGCAAAGTGCGAGCTGAGCCATCATCTGCATAGCGCGATGCTGCGCGCGCGAGATATGCGAGCACGCCTGCGTGATTTTCTGGTCAGCGACGCCGAACGCAAAGTGCTTCCTCAGTGGAAAAACTTCGTCAGACACCTCATGACCGCAAAAGACGACGTGACGCTTCTCGGTGCATTGTATCATGTGATTCGCCCTGCGCAATACAAGGCGTACAGTCTCCATGCCCGATATACCCTTCCTGTCAACGACGCCCCCTCCAAAGAGCTGCTGGAGTTTCATCTGCCCGCGCTGAAACGAGATATCGACTGGGGTACCGATTACCTCAAACGCAAACAGCAACAGGGCAAGGCGAGCGACCCCGCCTTCGAGCAGCAGATTCGCGAACACCTGGTCGCCCTGGGCGGCATCTTCGGCATTCGTCCTCCTGCTGATGCGCCGCCCATCCCCGAATACCCAGAGTGGCGGTATCCTGCCGAGATGGCGCTGGAGGAGAGGTTCACCATCCAGAGTGCCGACCGCTACGCCCTGCCCGACTGGCCCGAGTACGAGGCGATACCTACCGCATATACCCATTTCACCGAACTGCCCGTAATTGACATCGTGGGCACTATCGTCTACGACGGACGCCAGTACGATATGCCCTTTGACTACTACATGGAGTTTATCCGCCAGATGTGGGACGAGGCGCGACACACGATGATGGGCTTCGAGCGCCTCAAGGCGTTCGGCGTAGACCCCTACAGCGTGCCCATCCCTGTTGGGCATTACGCTGTCTGGACGAGCCTGAGCCTGCTGCACCGGCTGGCGAGCCTTACGCAGGTCGGCGAGGCGTGCAGCTTCGAGCCCAAGCGGGCATGGGTTGCTGCCGCGTGGAAGCGCAACGACCCACTCTCCGCGCTGGAGCACGAATACGACATCGTGGATGAGCGCACGCACGTCACTTTCGGCAGCCGATGGATCAAGCACCTGATGCAGGTGACAGGCGAGCAGCGCGACGTGAAAACCGTCGTGCAGGACGCCGACTGGGAGTTCCGCGAGAAGATTAACGAGCTGCGCAAGCAGAAAGGCGAGAAGTGGGTGGAAGACCTCGGACCGCGCTTCATGGGCTGCGGCACCAACACCTCGCCCGTGAGCCTAGCGCCTGCGCTGGACGGTATCCCCAACATCATCGCCTGAAGCTTGCAATCGCTCGTTTCTTGAAGTATAATCATACCGCTTGTCCGAAGAAAGCAGGCGCCCGCAAGGGCTTAATGGGACGTCCGCCTGCCGAGGCGAAAGCACGGGAACCTCAAAGGAGATGACGCCTCGTCGCTAGCCCAGCGACGACGGATACGGTTTTGCGCGGGGAACCCTCGCCTCTGGCAGGGTTCCCCGTCCTGCTTTCGGGGGCGCGACAGGGAAAGGAGGTGACATCGCGTGCGATCGGGGCCCAATCCGCAGAAAGTGGCTCAAGTCGAGCAACTGCGCCAGTGGCTGAGCACGTCCAAAGGCGTTATCTTCACGGACTACCGCGGGCTGAACGTGTCTCAGATTACTCAGCTACGCCGTCAGCTGCGCCAGAATCAGGCGGAATACCATGTGGTGAAGAACACGCTCTTCCGACTCGCCACAAAGGGCATTATACAAGACAACCTGGACGACATCCTGCAGGGTCCCACAGCGGTCGCCTTCATCCAGGGTGATGAAGCGGCAGCTGCAAAGGCACTGTCAGATGCTACTCGTGAACTGCGTGTGCTCACCATCAAAGGCGCTGTTTTGGGAGGCAGGGTATACAGCGCCGAGGTAGTGCAGCAGCTAGCAAAGCTGCCCCCGCGCGAGGTGCTCATCGCACAGGTTTTAGGCGGACTGCAGGCGCCTATCACAGGACTGGTGGGCACCCTGCAAGGGATTCTGCGAGACTTCGTGTACACGATTCAGGCGATAGCCGACAAGAAATCCGCGCAAGATGCATAGGAGGGAAGCGAACATGGCACTGACCAAAGAGGAGATTATCGACGCCATCAAAGGCATGAGCGTACTGGAGCTCAATGAGCTGGTGAAGGCATTGCAAGAGGAGTTTGGCGTGACGGCAGCGGCACCTGTTGCCGTCGCTGCGATGCCTGGTGTGGCTGCGCCGGGGGCTGCTCCTGCGGAAGCCGCTCCCGCCGAGGAGGAGAAGACCTCGTTTGACGTCATCCTCAAGTCGGTGGGCGAGAAGAAGATCCAGGTTATCAAGGTGGTGCGCGAGGTAACCAACCTGGGTCTGAAGGAAGCCAAGGACCTGGTGGAGAGCGCGCCTCAGCCCATCAAGCAGGGCGTGACCAAAGAAGAAGCGGAACAAATCAAGGCGAAGTTCGAAGCCGAAGGCGCAACTGTCGAAATCAAGTAACGTGCGACTGCTCCCCTGTGCAGAGACAGGACGTTGAGCCCCCCGATAGACACGGGGGGCTCAGAGAAGCTCTTATCGTTTTTCCCCAACGACGTTACCTTTGTCCACCCTCTCAATGGAATATCTGTAGCGTCGGCACGTCCCACACCACGCCAATCAGCGACCATACTGCGCCCATCGTGTAGTCGCCCAGCACCAGTCCGAGGAAGAAGGGCAGTGTGCGCCGATACAGGAGCAGCCCGCCGTAACGCAGCACAAAGAACTTCACTAGCCAAGCGATGAGAAATGGCAGCCATAGCCACACCAGCCCTGGACCGATGCAGTAGCCCAGCGGATGGAAGGGGAACCCCACAAAGCGTGTGCGCATGGCGTATAGAAACAGTGTGAACAGGCTGGATGCTCCCACCACGCCCCAACGGTTGACCTCCGCTTTGAAACCGGAGTTCACCGCCCCGTCCAGCCAGCTGAAACTCTCGACGCCTGTCCAGACCGCGAAGCCACGACACTTGGCGAGCGCGCCCTCGCGGTACAGCACATGCAGACACGCCCATTGCCCCACCACCGTTGCCAGCGCGATGGAGAGCAGTATCGGCAACGCCAGCCTGCGCAAAGGGATGCCGTGCTCCTGCGCCAGCTTGAAGCCTTCCATCTGACTCGGCATGATGTGACTGCGGTTCAATCGCCAGAACCAGTGGCTCAGCGCCGCCGCTGCCATCGTAGTCGGCGTCATCAGCGTGGAATCGAACAG
>JANWXG010000159.1 GCA_025057335.1 bacterium
AGATGAACTTACCCGAAGGCGTACGAGAGCTGCATGTGATGCAGACCTTCTACGCCGGATGGAAGGTGAAACCGTCAGGCAAGGTGGAGCCTCTAGAAGAGACCTTCCAGCGGGTGACGCTCCCTGAAGGGGCGCGGGAGGTGACTCTGCACTTCGCCCCCGAGCTGTTACGGGTCTGTCTTTACCTCGCGCTGACGGCGGTGGGGTGGCTGTCGGGAGGGGCGGTGTTTACAGGTCTATCACGCCGTGGATAGAGAGCGAAGCGGGCACCACTCGAGACGAGGCAGGAGATGACATGCTTTTGGGCGAAACATGGAAAGACTCTGTGTGTGCCGTTGCTGTTGAGGTAGGGCGATGTTTGTACGGTGGCTATGTGTGATGTTGTTCGTTTGCTGGGGCGCGCCGCTGTGGGCGGACGTGGCAGGCTTCGTGCAGGCTCGCCAGCGCCTGAAGGCAGTGCCTGTGGGAGGCATCAGCTACCTGCAACAGAACGTAGAAACCTATCGTGGCAGGGTGGTGGAGCTGACCGCTACCGTGAAAGGGGTGAGCTCTGTCGGCGGGGAGCAGGTAGTAGTGTTGCAATCGGCAGATGGGGCGTCGGTGTGTCCACGCAGTGTCCTGCCTCTGCAGGGACAGCTGGGAGCGCAACTGCGTGTGCTGCTGCGTATCGCGGAAGACAGCATAGTGGGGCTGGGCAACACAGAGATTGTTCAGGCGGTGCATGAAGCCGACATCGCGCAGTGGGAAGCGCGGCAGCGCCAGCGGCAGGAAGCAGCAGTCAAGTCTCCTCCGCGTACCAGTCGCCCTCTGGTGTCGCGTTTCAACACGCCCGTGCGCACAAGCGGAGGAGAGGTGGTCACCTTCGAACAGTGGCATAGCGCAGTATACGACGCCTACGCACGCGCCATCTCGCGCTTCAACCCCCGCCTCAAGCCGCAGCAGGTGGAGGTGATTACCAACAGCATCCTCGCCTTCAGCTGGTATTATCGCGTCGACCCACGCCTGGTAGTGGCGATGGTGCTGGCGGAGTCAGGCTTTCGACCCGACGCGGTGTCGCGGGCGGGAGCGATGGGCTTGGGACAATTGATGCCTCGCACCGCGCGCGGACTGGGCGTCAGCAACCCCTTTGACCCCGTACAGAATCTGGCAGGAGCTATTCGCCTATTGCACGGACACCTCAACACCTATTCAGGTGGACGCGCCTATCGCGAGGGCACGGTAAGCTGGAACGACATCATCTTAGCGATGGCAGCCTACAACGCTGGCGCTGGCGCAGTGCGCAAGTACGGGGGCGTCCCCCCGTATCGCGAGACCCAGAACTACGTGAAGCGAGTCATCACCTTCTACAAGCAGCTGTGCGGGATGCGGTAGCTCCTCACTTGCCAAACAGCTCCGTAATCTTCTCCCGCCGAAAGGCGAAAATCTCCTCGATGCGCGGGCGGACGACTAGACGGTTCACCACACCGTCTATTACCGGCACAGGCAGAGCGTAGTACACGAGGTCTGTCATGTGCACGCCGCCGTCCACCGGGGTGAACGTGTGCCGATGATGCCAGAAACGATAGGGTCCGAAACGCTGCTCGTCCACGAAGAAGCGAAGAGGGTCTACATGTGTAATCTCCGTGACCCAGAACATGGGGATTCCCCACAGCGGACGCACTGTATAGGCGATGATAATGCCCGGCTCCATCTTTTCGGGCACAGGCGTCAGGATATCGAAGCCCATATACGGGGGCGTGATTATCTTCAGGTTGACCGGGCTAGAGAAGAAATCCCACACCTCCTCCAGCGGGGCGGGAATCCACTGCGCGGTTTCAAAACGGAAAAGTTTCACGGTCTCACCTCACTTCGGGCACAAAGCAGATGTCTGGCTGTTCGCTCACTACAGGGTCTGCTCTGATTATACCCTTTTTGAGCAGCGGATGCCTGAGAGGTGCTACACGGCGCGGTCTTCTATACTACCCAGAGGGGGATTGGTGTGGTAGTGTTGCAGCGTGCTGCGCAGCTGTTGGGCTCTCGATATCTCGGCATGGAGCAGAGTGCGCTGTTGTTCCAGCAGCTGTTGTAGTCGCATGTCGAGACTCCATAACTCCTGCACGAAGGCCAGCACTGCAGGAGGAAGCTGTGTGGGAGGAGCATGCCAAAGCCTCTGTAGTAACTGTTCTTTCTCCACCGTAAGCTGGACAAGGGTTTCCCACTGTTGCTGAGAGATAGCTTCCTCCTGCAAGAAGCTCAGCAGCCGAATGCGCTCGCCGTGCGTCGCCATCCACTGTTGCCAGTGGGTATCGTCGTCAGGCTGCATGGGAGACCTCCTTGGTGGAGCCCGCTGCTGGAGTAGATGCTTCGCGCATCATCACGTCTACCTGTGCCCATGCCTCACGTAGGCTTTCCAGCATCTGGCACACCCGTTGCACCCTGTCTGCATCGTCTTCCAGATTTGCCAGCACCAGCTGTTCGTGCATGAACTGGTAGAGCGCCAGGAGGTTCCTGGCGATTTCGCCGCCCTCCTCGAGGTTGAGCGCGCCCATGAGGGCGGCGATGATACGCTGCGCCCGCACGAGGCAGTGGTTCTGCCGCTCGTGGTCACGCTGTTGGATGGCAGCCTGTCCCTGTTTCAAGAAACGAATCGCACCGTCGTACAACATCACGACCAGCCTGGTAGGCGAAGCGGTGCCTACCTGCGTTTGCTGGTATACCTCCGTTGGGCTTGTCCACGCCATACCTCGTTCTACTCCTCACCTTATCGGTTCATAAGACTGCTCAGCAAGTTCGGTTGCCCCATGATAGCAGCGAGACGCTGCGCTTCACTGCGCATGCGGTTCATTGCCGTCTCCATGCGCGTGAACTGCGCGCGCAGGTCTTGCGCTCGGCGCTGCATCGCCTCATCGAAGGCGGCAACGCGCTGTTTGATGTCGTCGATTTGCTGTTGTAGCGTTTTGGTCTCGTCGGTCAGCGCCCCGTTGATGGAATCGGTGAAGCGTTGAATCAGCTGGAACATGCGGTCGGCAATCCCGCGCGTGACGGTCACTGTGCCAATGACTCCGGGAGCGGTTGCCGTGACGCGCAGTTGCAAGCCGTCGGTAGTGGCGTTGCCCGTCTTGCCTGTGAGAAACTGTCCATCGCCGGTTGCGGGCTCGCCGTTGATAGTGCCCGCAACGTCCTGTCCCTGCACGGTGATAGCGGTCGTGCCGATGCCGCTGTTGTTGGCGGCGGCTTCGCGGTTGCTCACTACTGTGAATGTTGCCTTGGAGCCATACATCTTGGAGGCGAGCACCAGTCGCCCGCTCTCGTCCTTGCTAGCGACCAGATATCTCGAGAGGTTGGCATCGCTGTTAATCTGGGCGATGGTGTCGTCTATCGTATTGCCTGCGTTCAGTGTGAGGGAGTACTCATTTCCCCCGAACAGCGCTCCGCTGAAGGTGAGGCGCTCTGTTTCGGTGCTGGCTGCCGTTTGCGCCATTGTCGCCACTGCCCGCGCCTGGGTTGCCACCTGTGTGATCTCCACCGTGTAAGGTGTGCCTGTCGCCTTGGTCTTGCTGGTGGCAATCACGTAGGTGAGGCGCGGGTCGCTAGTCGTGCCCACTACGCGGAAGAGCCGTTCCACATCCGCCAGGCGGTTGTTCAGGGCGTTCTCCAGTGTGGCATCGTTCAACACGAGTTTGCCTGTGCCACGTGGGTCGAGCGTGATGCCCACTTGCGCGAGCGTACTCAGGTCAGACGATGCGCCCGCCACCACCTCCGACAAAACCGACATCATCTCGCCCATCAGCGCGTTGACAGTGGCGTTGCCGAACAGGGGACCCGACTCATAGGTCTCCTTGTCGAAGTAATTGTACTTCTTGATGAGGTCTATCGTCTCGTTGTAGGTGCGCACGAACGCCTGGATGTTCTCCTTGATTGTCTTTGTGTCGCGAGTGATGGTGATGGTTGTGCGCTTCGGGTTCGCGGGGTCGGCGTCGGTGAGGGTGACGGTAACGCCTTGGATGACGTTGCTCAACACGTTCGTGCTGCTGGAGAGGTTCATCCCGTCGATTTTGAACTGGGCGTCCCGCGCCTGCACCAGCTCGTTGCCGTAGCCCGCCTTCAGGATGCCCAGCGTCTTCAGAATGTGACCGCTATCGGTGAACGTGGGCGTGGAGGCGCCCGTGACTTGCAAGCGGTAGCGCACTGCGCCGTTCTCGTTGACCGCGACGACTGACGCGGTGACGCCAGCACCTGCGCTGTTGAGCTTATCCGCAATGGACTGCAGGGAGTCGGTGCTCAGGTCGATATGCACGTCTACGCCGTTGACTTGTATCGTGCCCGAAGGCGCGCCCTGCAGGTTGAGCAAGGAGGCGATGGTGGAGGTGGCGTTGGCGAATCCATCGGAGCGCGCGCCGTTGGTGATAGCGTTCTTGAGCGAAGTGGCGCCCGTCACTAAGCCAAGCGACTGCAGCACGTTGCCGCTGCCGAGGTCGTGCAGGTGGATGGCGTTGGCGGCGCCCGTCTGGTGGGCGGTGAGCACGAGGTAATGCTGGTTGCTGGCAGTGCTGAGCACGGAGGCAGTGACCCCTGCTCTGGCGTTATTGATTCGTGTGGCGATGTCGCGCAGACTGTCGCTCGCCACGACGTTTACCTGCTTTCCATTCACGAGGAATGCGCCCTCCAGCCCCAGTGCGCTCTCGGCGGAAGTTTGCGCAGAGGTGCCAATCTTGTGATTAGTCGCCAGCTGCGACACCTCCAGCAGGTAGGTGCCTGGCAGGGCGTCGCTCGTGACACTCACTTGGGCGACGCTCTCGGCACTGCTGCGGGCGGAAACCGCTTTGAACGCGCTCTGAACGGTCACCTGGGAGATAGCGGACTGGAAGCCCAGCAGCTGGGTCTGTAGCGCCTGCAAACCACTGAGGCGCTGGGTGAGTTGTGACTGCTGGTTTGTCCAGATGCGCTTGCGCCGGCTCTCCACCTGAATGAGCCGCTGGATGAGACCTTCCGTGTCTAGTCCAGAAATCAGCCCCGAGAAGTTGATGCCACTCGTACTCAAAACGCGAGCACCTGCCTTTCTTGCCGTTTGGAAGGACGCGCCCCATCGCGTCCGCAATCTTTCCGTTTTGGAGGGACGCGCTCCGTCGCGTCCGCGCACAAATTGCCATCTGGAGGGACGCGCTCTGTCGCGTCCGCCATCAGGGTCACGACGGAGCGTGACCCTCCAGACATTGTTCGTCAGCATTGGAGGGACGCGCTCCGTCGCGTCCACATGGTCGCCATTTGGAGGGACGCGCTCCGTCGCGTCCATCAGGGTCACGACAGAGCGTGACCCTCCAAAAGGTTCTCCACCGTTTGGGAGCTCCGTCGCGTCCAAAGGTCACGACAGAGCGTGACCCTCCAACATCTCTTCAGGTCACAACGGAACGTGACCAGCCCGTCACGCTGCCTGCCTCGTTTTCATCTCCTGCGCAATCGCCCGCAGGCGCGCCCGAATCTGCTCCTTGCGCTCCTCCACCTCGCGCCGATATGCCTCCTCGCGCCGTTCGCGCTCCTCCAGCTGGGCGCAGTAATGGGGCACGCGCTCGTTGATGCGCTCTACGAACTCCCGCGCGAACTGCAGCACGCGGCGTAAGTCGTCGCCCTCAGAGACGATGCAGCGCAGGCGGTCGCCGACCACGTCCAGCTGCAGCTTGCGCGCGGCGATTATCGCCTTCCACTCCTCGCTGAAAGCCAGCTTCCACGCCTCGTTGGGCGCCTCGGAAAGCTGCAGGTAGAAGGCATACGCCGTCGCAAAGGACGGGTCTTTTTCCACGCTGTCGACGTCGATGTCCGTAATCTGAATGACCTGCGCAGGGTACGCCATCGCCACAACCTCCTCACACCGAATTATCGGCAGGAGAGTGTGAGATTCACATCGAAAGCCCTGTGAAAACTACGGTGTTTCCCCGGGGAAGACGGTATGGCGTCGCATCGCTACTATTTCGTCGGTCAGTACCAGTGGGAGCAGCAGCGAGGCTTCTACCTGAGCTTCGAGAACAGTACCGAGCAACCTGTCTGCCGTTTGGAGACGTTGCGGTTGATTCTGGGTGTGGGTGACGGACGGGGATGGCGCTTCGTTTTCAGCCCCGTGCAGTGGCGGTTTGGCAACCGTTACGCCGTGCGTGCGGAGGTCTACCCCGACCGCGCCGCGCTGTGGTTAGATGGCAAGCAGGTGGACGAGAAGGCAGGCGGCTTCGCCCCCGCTGAGGGCAACCTAGTCATCGGCGAGATACCCCACTGGGCGAGTGGCGATACAGACTACCATCTCGCGCCTTGCGAACTAGTGTTGACGAGCGGTAGCAGAACCCTTCGCTACGCCATTGGAGGACCGCGCT
>JANWXG010000015.1 GCA_025057335.1 bacterium
GCCTCCGCGTGGCAGTTGCAGCGAGAGCTGGTGCAGAGGAGGCGCGAAGGCGCCATACCAGACACGCTATTGCTGTTGGAGCATCGTCCGCCTGTGGTCACTCTAGGGCGCGCCGCACATCGCGAGCATCTGTTAACGTCCCCTGAGCGACTGCGTAGCATGGGCATCGAGCTGGTGGAAACCGACCGCGGCGGCGACATCACGTATCACGGTCCGGGACAGCTCGTGGGCTATTCCATCCTCGACCTGCGTCAGCATGGCAGGGACGTACACCTTTACCTGCGCCAGTTGGAGGAGACGCTCATCCTTGCCCTAGCGCACTTCGGCGTGGAGGCGCATCGTCAAGCGGGGCTTACTGGCGTGTGGGTGGGTGACGAGAAGGTGGCGGCTATCGGCGTGAAGGTGAGCCACTGGATAACGATGCACGGTTTCGCACTCAACGTTTGTCCTAACCTGAGCCACTTCGCGCTGATTGTGCCCTGCGGCATCCGCGATAAGGGAGTGACCTCTCTCCAGCAGCTGTTAGGTAGAGAGGTCACCCTGCACGAGGTTCTCCCTGTGGTAGAGGAAGCCTTCGCCCAGGTGTTTAACCTGCAACCCGTTGCAGCACCCGCATCAGCTTCGCCCGCGCCTCGGTAGCCACTGCTTCCAGCTCAGGATGAGACACCATCTTCGCGACAACCGTAGGGTCCATGGCAGAGACAACGCAGCCATCTCCCTCTTCGTATACCACGACGTTGCAGGGCATCAGCAAGCCGACCTCGGGTTCGGCGCTGAGCGCACGGTGAGCCAGCGGAGGGTTGCACGCTCCCAGGATAATGTACGGTCGGAACTCTTCGCCCAGCTTCTCCTGCATGGTCTGTCGGACATCAATGGTGGTGAGTATTCCGAACCCCTCTCCCTTCAGCGCCTCGACGGTCTTCTGCACCGCCTCCGCATAGGGTAACGACACCTTCACCCGAATGCCCGCAGCGGTTTGTTCTGGCGTCATCCCTCTTCCTCCTCGATGATGCGGTAGCTGCTGCGTATCTGGGCAAAAGCAGCCAGATGGGCTTCCACACTGCAATATTTTTCTTCGGAGAGTTTGATTGCCTGTTCCACTGCCTTGGGGTCGAGCCCTTTGCCCTTGAAGACGTATTCTATCTCAATCTGGGAGTAGACGCGGGGATACTCAGAACGCCTCTCCCCCCTCACTGTGAGTTCCAGCCCAGTGAGCGGTTGCCTTTTCTTTTGCAGGATGGTCACCACATCCACGCCAGTGCATCCCGCTAAGGCGTGCAGCAACAGCTCCATCGGTCCGATGCCTTCGCCGCGTCCGCCCCCATCCGGCGAGACGTCCATCACCAGCGGATGTCCTCCTGAGGAGATGCTCAAAAACTGTAATCCGTCGATCCAGCGTGCCCTAATTTCCGTCATCTCGCCTCCTCCATTCTTTCTTCACAGGTTAGATACGTTGTGGTACAACGGGGATTCGTCCACCATAACACAGTGGTCACATGTAGCGCCTCCACCCCACCGAATGGAGAGATCTCTGCTGCGCTGCGGTCGTCTCTGCTCGGCGAAAGCTTTGCCCCTTAGAAGCACCGACATACTTCACTGCTCTCCTATCTGGAAACGGCTCCGTCGTCTCTCCTAGGTACGGTCGGGAAGGTCAGGTTCACCTCTCCTTCCCCTCCAGCACGGGCAGGACCTCCTGCAATATCCTTCGGCTCACGCGGGCGGCGTGTCTGCCGCTACCACCGTGTTCCAGGATGAGGGCGAACGCCAGAGGCGGCAGTCCCTCCTTCTGCACCACTCCCGCGAACCAACCGTGCGGTTTGCGGTTGCCCTCTGAGGTCTCGGCGGTGCCCGTTTTACCGTATACATCCCATCCTGTCCCTGTGAAGATACCGTATGCTGTGCCAGACTGCACTACCTCGCGCATCATCTGCCTCAGAGCTTCAGCGGTCGCGTCGCTGAAGGCAGGCTGAGTAGGGGCTTCCTCTGGAGTGAACATGGGCTTACGCCAGACACCGCCTCGCGCCACTGTTGCCATGACGTTAGCGACCTCCAACGGGGAGACAAGTATCTTGCCCTGACCGAAGCCGCAGTCGGGCAGCTCTGGCGCTATCTGCTCAGGGGTCGGCATGCGTTCGATACCTACTGCTTTTGCCGTTTCGTGAAGCGCGTCGGGTTGCAGGGCAATCGCCAGATGGGCAAAGTAGAGGTTACAGGAGAGCTTCAGGGCGTCGCGTAGCCCTAGCATGCCGTGCGCGCGCATGGAAGGATGGTCGCTTAGGCGCGCCTTGACGAAAGTCTGCTCGCCGACCTTCCACCGTACGTTGCGCTCGCGATGGCGGCAGAAATGGCGCAGAGGCACACCTCGTTCCAACGCTGCAGCTGCAGTGACTACCTTGAACACCGAGCCGGGCGCGTACAGACCGTCTACTGGACGGAAGACCAGCGGGGCATCTTTGCGCGTCCGCAGCTGCTGCCACAACGCGGGCGTCAACCTATTCGGGTCAAAGGTAGGCGTTCCCACCGCGATGAGCACCTGCGCCTTCTGAGGCTCTACCAGCACGAACGCCGCATTGCCATCAGGGTAAGCCAGTCGCAAGGCGCGCAGGGCACGCTCTTGCGCCTCGCGCGAGATGGTTAAGGAGATGTCCTGACCTTTGGGCAACAGGAAAAAAGGCAGGTCTTTGCGTCGGTAGAGGCGCAACAAGTCGTGAGGGCTTTCGTATCCGCGCAGCTGTCGGTGATAGCGCGCCTCCGCGCCAGTAGGGCCGCCAAAGCGGGTGTCCAGCCAGCCGACCAGCTGCGCGCAGGCTTCGCCACAGGGATAGACGCGGCGCTCTCCCTGCGTTTCCGCCAGCACCGCGCCCGTCGAGTCGAGGATTCTGCCCCGAGGAATGCGACGAGCCAGTTGCTCCAGCCGAGGGTTACCGAACCGGTAGGGTTCAGCCCTCTGCGGACGCACCAGAAGCGTGCGGGTGGCGATCTCCTCGGCTTGCACGCCTTGAATCCATAAGCAGCGTCCTCCCAGCCCTCCCAAGACAAGCAGTAGAATCGCTCCCATCAGTCGGTGCAGCCGAACCCGATGTCGGCTCGTTGCAGCGGAGACAGCCTGCGGCGCTGGAAGAGCACTGATGTTGTAGAGTATACCCACCATGACGAGGCTCGCCAGCAACGCGGAGTTGCCTTGTGCGATAAACGGCAGCGACATCCCTGTCATCGGGAGCAGTCCCGTATTGCCCCCGCCGATGAGCACGATGTGCGTCGCTTGCAACACCACAATGCCCGCCGCTAACACGCGGTCCTCAACAGCGGTAGCTCTTCCAGCGATGCGTATCCCTCTACCTAGCCACAGCGCATACAAACACAGTAGGCACAGGATGCCGACTAGTCCCAGCTGCTCGCCCCACGCGCTGAACACCGAGTCCGAGCGGGCGAAGGGCACGCTGTATGGTCTGCCTAGCCCAATGCCACTGCCGAATAGCCCCCCTGTAGAGAGTGCCCAGAGGCAACGCGCCAGGTGCTGCGCGGGCTCTTCCGTCACTTGCCATGGAGAGAGCCACATCTGGATACGAGAGGGAAGCACACCCCAGCCGAGCATTTCCGCTAGCGTGATACCTGCCAGCATCAGAAGACCACCGATCAGCAGAATCACCTCCTTGCCCATCACCAAGTAGAGCATCACCACCAGCGTCAGATACATGGTGAGGGCAGGACCGAAATCGCGCGCTAACACAAACACCAGCAGCATGAGGGCAAACATCACTAACAGAGGAAGCGTCTCCTGCCAGTGGACGTGCCACCAGCGAGACGAGACGTGCGGAGCGCCGAGAATGCTATACCGCCGTGCGGCGTACCCTGCAACGAACAGGATGAGCAAAGGCTTCATCAACTCTACAGGCAAAAAGCCAAACAGCTGTAGACGGGTTCCGCCTGGTCCCCTGCCGAACAGGAGGAGCAGCACTCCCAATACGAGTGATAGCAACACCCACAGGTAATGGTACTCTAGAATCGCGCTCCGATGGCGTGGCTTTAGGCTGGAGAGCCACACAATCAACACAGCACCCACCAGCAATCCCGCGCTGTGTCGGAGGATAAGCTGCGTGGAAATCTCTCTACCTGCACCAAGCAGGTTCGCAAAGCCCACTCCGCACAACACGAAAGTGGTCGGTAGGAGGATAGGGTCTCCGGGCGCAGAACGCTGACGCACTGCCCAGTGCACCAGTAGCGGCAGGGCTGCGACGAACGCGACAGCAAGCAAGATGGCGAGATGCTGGCTACCAGAAAGGGAGCGCGTGGCGAACAGCCCCAACCAAGCAACGCCTCCCGCCAGCAGGTTGACCATTGCCGCGGCGACCATCAGAACGCCTTCTCTTTTCCAGGCTGCCATCTGCGCTGTCCTGCCGTGTGCGGTGATGGTCGATTCTTGCTGAAAGCGGGCGCCTCCTGCCCCGCCGCGCATGGGGCGGGGAGTGACTGCGTAGAGGGAAAATGCCCTCGACTGCACCGCGAGTAGTAGGAATCCACCTTGCTGCTGGCGAAGGGTAACTCCACAATGCTTCTACGTGGGAGGGGTTTCTATGGAGGGCTATTGCGTGAAGTGTAAGGCGAAGAAAGAGATGAAGAACCCAACCGCCGTGACCCTGAAAAACGGGCGTCCCGCCACTGTGGGCACCTGCGTGACCTGTGGTACGAAGATTTACAAGATTGGCAGCAAGTAGCGTGACGGATGCCTTGATTCTTCGTTGATGCGAACCGTTTTCCTCTTGTAGTGGTGGGCTGTTTGCTGAGGTAGTGGAGCAGCGTCTGTCCTCTTCAGTGGAGTCTCTGCACAGTCCACCACTTTGTCTTGCAGAGAGATGTTAGCGGGGACGCAGATGCAGGTTGCCCCACATCTCCACTGCTGCCCCTGCAGGAGCCGTATGAACCACGGGGCGTGCTGCCTGAAGGGTATTGCCCGCGATGAGCGCAGAGGAGACTCCTGCATCGATACGTATCCCTTCCGTAGCGGAGAAGAGATGGCAGCCGGAGAGTGTGGTATGTCCGCCGCGTAGGTGCACCGCAGGCGCAGAGAAGGTCTCCATTGGGCGTAGCAGACTACATCCGTCCACGACCACCTGTTCCGCGCGTAGCACCTCCACACAGGGAGCGCCGTTCGACTTGAATTCTGCCCCGGTCAGGCGCACACGCGCTCGGTCGCCTTCCACGCGCACACCCCAGAAATGGCTCCAGTAGCAACCTCCCGTGACGCTAATGGTATGCTCTCCGCGCACCTCAATCCCTACGTGACAGAAGTCACTGGAGCAACCTGTGAGCGTGCCCCACGTGCCTCCCTCGACGACCACGCCGGGGATTTCCTCGCGCAGCAGGTAGCCCGTGTGCATGGCGAACACAAAACAGTCGCTCATGCGCAGCATGTCGTTCTTGCCTAGATCGAAGCCAACGCCCTTCTCGAACGGTCGGGGCACTGGGCCTAGGTTCCACACCTCCACGTTGCGCACCGTCGGTACGTCCCAGGTGCCCGTCACGCGCATACCGATGTTGCGAGGCGCTACGATGAAGACATTCTCCACGTTCAGCCTGCCGATGTTGGAAACCCCATCCGCCATGATGCCATCCCAGGGATATAGGATTTTGACCTGAGAGATGTATGCACCAATGCCTGCCACCAGTACTGCGGGTGCGCCCGAGTCAGGCTCGCCCTGCCAGTCGTAGCGAATAGCCATTGCCTGAAGCCCACCCCCCGCCTTCAGCACCAGGCACGGCGATTGGCGATGCTGGGGAAGCAGGATGGGGAGCGTATCGACGTCCGCACACCACACGCCGGGCGCAGGTCCAGTTAGGCTAATGTTTTCCAGCACCAATGTGCGCGTAAGCAGATAGTGGGCTCGTGGTACAAAGACTACGGTGCCCGCCGAGCGCGCAGCCTCGATGGCTTTCTCGAAGGCGATGGTGTCATCCGTTCTGCCGTCGCCACGTGCGCCGAAGTCGCGCACGTTCACCGCAGGAGAAGAACGCGGCCGCACCGTGACCGTCTGCGCTGATCCTAGTCCCAAGGAGGCGACGCCCGCTAGAGCGCCTAGGTCTTTCAGCGCCTCGCGCCGCGATAGGCGAAACTCTTGTTCCTCCATCTTGCACCTCCCGCTACGAAGCAGGGATTCTCGTCATCGGGTGTGTCTCCTCCTATGGGACGAGGCAATTCTGGATGGGCTGCTGAAGGCGGAGAGAAGCCTTTCGGACAGTCCCCTCTCCCGCGTAGCGGAAGAGGGGACTATGGAACCGCTACCACCGCCACCGCAAACGTGCCGAAGGACGGCTCAAGCTGGTGAACAGCTCATACGTACGCTCATCAGACATGCTGGCATCATCTGGCATGGCGAAAGCACACAGGTGCACCACTCTCCCGCGCGCCACGAGTGCCGAGCCAATCACGCCTGCCGCCTGCAAGCGCACGTCCTCGCCTTCGCCAACCGTAGGGAACCCTCGCGCATCGGCATGAGCCACGCGTTGGATGAACTCCCACGCCGCCTCGCGGCTCAAGGGGGCAAACTGAGGCTGGAAGTAGGCGATGGCGTCCAGCGCCACACTGCGCAGCAGCTTGGGGAAAAACCGGGCGAACGTCGCAGCGTAGTCGAACACGTCCAGGCTGACGATGTGACCGTTGATAGCGAACAGCGCGCCCACCTGCCCGTCCAAGAGCTGAAACGCCCGTTCGTAATCGCGCAGGGTCAGCTCATGGTGCGCATAGATGTCAGACATGGCTCCAGTGGGAGAATACACCCCAGTGTTCATCGACAGCGTAGCGATGTCTTCCCACAGCGCCATCTGGTCCGCTGCCGCCTCACCAAGTGCTTGTAGATGATAGTATACTTGGCGGGACTTGCGTGCGCGCATCATCGCATCCATCGTCTGTCGGGAGGTGCGAAACTCACGCGACACGTGACGCCAACGCCCCTGCTCCACGCAGGTCACGGGGATGACTATCGTCTGCTCTGGGGGTACTAAGATGGTCAGATTCACCGCGCGGTTCTGCTTCGCTCCGACCAGCTCTTCGCCGTCCACGATGAGCACAGCCTGAGGCGCCCTGTTGGTAACCTTGAGCTGGTTCACCGTGCCGCTCTCATCCACTTCGGTGATAGAGACCAGACCTGCCTGCAACGCCTCTTCCAGAGTCAGGTAGTCTGGGCAGCCAGGGGTGCCGTCCAACAGGGGAAACAGGCTGAGGTTCTTGAAGCTTGCCGCTTCTCCCAGTTGCAGACACAGCAATCTGTCCTGAATCAGTGGTAATGGCATCTCGGCTTGCCTCCTGCAGATAGCGTAATGGCGGTCATCACAGCGTCATCCGACCGCATAGCACATGTATTATACAATAAAAGTTAAAAATTGTCAACATTCGGAAATTAATTGATATTTTTATGACAATTGTTAGCAGGTAATTGTCAAAAGTTTGCAGATTACAAAACCAGTATCACCGCGATACCCCACCTAGCAGGAAAGCCTCCGTTGTTGCGTAAACTATACGTAGGGGGTGACGAAGATGAGCTTGGCATGGGCGATGGTAGAGAGCAATCCCCTAAACATGCTACCTGCGGAGCATTCGGAGCGCATGATGCGCCTGATGCATCGCCGTCGGTTGAGCCCAGGTGAGCGCCTAGAGATGGGTAAAACCGCAGGAGGCTGGTGGATTGTGGAGAACGGTTTGATGAAGATGTATCAGGTAGCTCCAGACGGCAGTTCGTTAACATATGCTCTACTCAAACCGGGCGACTCGTTCGGGGAGACGGATATCCTGACGGGACACTGGGTGCGGGCGATGGTGGAGGCGCTCGAACCGAGCACGGTGCGCTACCTGCCTGCGGAGCAGTTTCACCGCTTGCTGCGCGAGTCACCAGACTTTGCCCTCGCGCTGTTGCGCGTGATGGCAGAGCGCATTCGCCAGTCGCAGGAGCGCGTGTTCCACATCAGCCGTCTTCCTCTCACCCATCGACTAGCGCACGCCCTGCTTGGGTTAGCCGAATCGGTCGGCAAACCGCATCCGCTCGGCACAGAGATACATCTCACCCAGCAAGAGCTGGCGGACTATGTGGGAGCAACGCGCGAGGCGGTCAGCCGCACCCTCTCCGGATGGAGCCGGCAGGGGTGCCTGGAAACGCACCGCAAGAGCATCATCCTAAAAGATACTCGCCCGCTGCAGACGCTGTGCGAGCAGATATCCATGTTCGCGTGATGAAAAAATGGAAGGGCGTTTTACACCCTTCCATCTGAGGAGTGGGGGGTGACCGTCTTCGCAGGTGCGGTCTTACTTAGGCATGATGACTGTGTCGATGACGTGGATCACGCCGTTATCCGCTTCGATGTCGGTCTGAATAACGTTGGCGTTGTCCACCATTACGCTACCACCTTCGGCACGAACCGTGATGCTCTGTCCCTGCACGGTCTGCAACTGCGTGCTGTTCACAACATCTGCCGCCATCAGCTTGCCGGGCACGACGTGGTAGGTCAGGATGGCGGTCAGCTTCTCCTTATCCGCCAGCACCGCCTGCAACGTCTCCGCAGGAATCTTGGCGAAAGCCTCATCCGTCGGCGCGAAAACGGTGAAAGGTCCTGGTCCGCTCAGCGTCTCCACCAGACCAGCAGCCTGCACCGCCTGTACGAGCGTCTTGAAGTTCCCTGCCTTCACTGCGATGTCTACAATCGTCGGCATTCTCTTCTCCTCCCGCTTCTCCAGAGTTGTTGCTCCTGGTGTGTTTACGCCATAGAGTATGACATTCTGCGGGAGGAGTGTTCCGTGATGCACATCACACAAGGCGAAAATGGTTTAAGAAATTGTTAAGTGTATCTTTCTGGTGGGGTGATGGCGCGCCAGTCGACAGGCTGAGAACACCTCCGAAAGGTGGGTGGTTAGGGAGCACGTCATAGATGATGCACCGGCTCGGCGGAGCTGACCGCAACCTGCTGCCCGCCTACCTCTATCACCACTTCTCCAGTATCCATCACCTTTCGCGCTACGCCCACTGCTCCCGAGGGAAGTCGATACAGTTGCCCCACCGTCACATCATGGCGACGCCACTCGTTGAGAACGGCAGGCAGTCCCCCTCGCCGCCATTCCGCCGTCCAGTGGTCGGTGTAGCGCAGCATCGCCTGTGCCAGCGGTTCCACAGCGAGCGCCACGCCCGTTTCTAGCAGCACTGAGGTCGCCTGGTCGCGTATCTCCTGAGGGAAGTCACGCTGTTGTAGGTTCATCCCCACTCCCGCTAGCGCCCAAGGCGCCCCCCGTGCGTCGCGCGAGGTCTCTATCAGGATGCCCGCCAGCTTCCGTCCGTTGACTAGCACATCGTTGCTCCATCGGAACTGCACTTCCAGCCCAACCTGTTCTCGAAGGGCGTGCGCCGCTGCTAGCGCCAGCACGAACGCGAGCTCCCCCGCCTGCGCTTCCTCTTTCGCTTGCAAGGGCAGCAGAATCGTCATCAGAAGGCTCTCCCCAGGCACGTCCAGCCAACGATGACCGAACCTGCCTCGCCCTGCGGTTTGATGCTCGGCGACGACGGCGCGAACCAGCACGGGCGGTGTCTGTAGTATCTCACGCGCCAGGTCTTGTGTAGAAGGCACGGTGCCGCAGTATACAATCAGCCCTAAATCACTCATGAGGTATGGTTTTGGGCGCTCTCCAGCGGATATCCTGCTTCCTTAGCAGAGGGAAGGTCATAGAGAACGGGAGGGCGAAAATGCTAAGCCGAACAGCAAGATTTGTAGGGGGAGAGTTATGCCATCGTACGTGGAACAGCTCTTTTCAGTGAGCGGAAGAGTCGCCCTGTTCACGGGCGGTGCGGGCGTGCTCTCAGGCGCCATTGCACGAGGTCTCGGCAAAGCGGGCGCACGCATCGTGCTGACGGACATCGCCTCACTGGACGAGCGCGTGCAGCAGTTACGCACTGAGGGCATCGAGACACGTGGCTATCGGATGGATGTGTTAGACAAGGCGGATATCGAGCGGGTAGCGGAGCAGGTGCAACGCGAGGTAGGCAGGGTGGACATCCTGCTCAACGCCGCGGGGGGCAACATCCCTGAAGCCTCCACCTCGCCCGAACGTCGCTTCTTCGACTTGCCTCTGGAGGCGCTCCAGAGGGTGGTGTATCTGAACCTGTTCGGGGGAGCGATATTGCCTAGCCAGGTGTTCGCGAGGCAGATGCTGGAGAACGAAGAAGGGGGCGTTATCATCAACTTCTCCTCGATGTCGGCGTTCAAGCCGCTCACGCGCGTGCTAGGCTACTCGGCGGCGAAAGCAGCGGTAAGCAACTTCACGCAGTGGCTGGCAGTCCACATCGCGCAAGAGTACTCGCCTAAGGTACGAGTCAACGCGATTGCCCCTGGCTTTTTCCTCACCCATCAGAACCGCTACCTGCTGCTGGACGAGCAGGGCAACTTGACGCCGCGTGGGCAAGCTATCCTCGCGCATACACCGATGGGGCGCTTCGGCGAACCTGACGACCTGGTCGGCACCATCCTCTGGTTGGCATCGCCCGCCAGCGCGTTCGTAACGGGCGCGGTCATCCCGATAGACGGCGGTTTCAGCGCGTTCTCGGGAGTATAGCTGGCTTCTGCGAGGGGTTCTAAGCCGCTCGCGAGAAGAGAGGCGTTAGCTTTTCCGCCTCGGCGCGCAGCCGCTGCATCTCCCGGGCGCTCACCTTGCGAAACCGCTCCGCGAAGGGCAGCGCCATGCGGAAGAGATTCTCCTCGCCCGGCGGGATGGCTGCGGTCATGTTCGGCAGTGACAGGGTGTAACGGAACGCTAGCTCCGCCATCTTTGGGTCGGTGATGGGTTCGTACCAGCACTTTTCCAGCCGTTGTGCCCCCTCTTGCCACTGCGTGCGCGCCATCGCTTTGAGCGCTAGCAACGTTGCCCCCCGTTTGGGCGCCTCGCGCAGTAGTTCCCAGCCGAAGTTGCCCTTGAACAGCATCACGAAGTTGAACGGGAAGAGCACGCTGTCGAAGGGAAACCGCTTGAGCGCCTCCAGAGCCACCTCCTCTGCGTGCGCGCTGAAGCCGATGTAACGCACTTTGCCCTGTTCCCTCGCCTTGAGGAAGACCTCCATTGCCCCACCGGGTGCGAAGCACTGCTCTAGCTCCTCCATGTTGGAGAGGGCATGGAGCTGATAGAGGTCAAAATAGTCGGTCTGCAGCTTGCGCAGTGAGGCTTCTAGCTCCTCTTGGGCGCCTTTGGCGTCGCGCTTCGCGGTTTTGCAGGCGAGGAAGAGCTTGTCGCGGAAGGGCTTGATAGCAGCTCCCATGCGCTCTTCGGCGTCCCAGTAGGTAGGCGCGACGTCGAAATAGTTCACTCCGCGCTCGTAGGCTTCCCGGGCGATGGCGTCTGCTTCGCGCTGTGGCAACCTCGCTAGCACAATGCCTCCTAAGCCAATGATGGAAATCTGGTCGCCCTTCTTGCCATACGGACGTTTGGGAATCATGATGCACCTCCACTTGATTGAACCTATCCCCCTACCCCCCTTCCCTGCAAAGGAAGGGGAGACAGACCGTGTTCCCGCCTACACCCCTCTCCTTGCAGCAGAGGGGACAGTGGTGAGGTTGAACTTATCCCCTTATCCCCCTTCCCGACGAAGGAAGGGGTAGCGTTGCACCCCTCTCCTTGCAGGAGAGGGGGCGGGGGTGAGGTTGCCCCTCTCCTACGCAGAGGGAAAGGTTTAGTTTGTTTCGTACTCCTTTAGGCGTTGTTCCAGCACGCGCGTGCTATCTTGCAAGCCACCCTCACGATTGCGTGCCATCCACAGGCGGCGGTGTTCTCCCAAGATTTCGCGCATGTCGGCAGCCAAAGCGTGCCGTTCCTCCAGCGAGTCAATGGTGCCCCTTCGCAAGGCGAGCGCTCGACGGCAACCATGTAGCAGCATCCGCGCTGCGTTGGCGAATTCGTCCACGATGAGCGCGGCGTCTGCCCTACGCATGCTGGCGCGGGACAACGGTTCAGTAACGGCACGAATATACTCCGCTGTGGAGCGAATCGTCTCTTCCGTGGCGCTCTCGGGCAAGGGACGGCTTGCTGGAGAATGTACGAAGTGGAATAGCACGCTGGCATTGCGCACTATGTGTCCAATCTTTTGGTAGGCGTTGCCTAGGTCGTACGCCAGCCTGCCCATGACTTCTGCGTCATCGCGGAACACGTGCACATCCAGTGCGCGCACGATGTCCCTATCACGGTTCGTCTGGTAGCACCAGCAAAGTGAGGCGCCTACAGCCAGACCTAGGTAGCTCACGGGTAGATACTGCCAGTGCCCGTTGTCGCCCCAGTCGGTGATGAGATAGCCGACGGCACCGTGCTTCAAACCGTTCTCCGCGGCGTTGCGCAGGTTGCCCAAGCAGTTATCGGTGCGTCCTGCGATGGAGTTCCATGAGGAGGTGCCTGGGCACACGTAGAACGGGATGCCTGACGCTGCGAACCGCGCTCCATGCTCGTCAAAGGGGTGCGTTGCCTCGTAGCCCCACTCCAGCGCCACAACGTCCTTGGGCAGCTCGGGCACTAGCTCGGGATGCTCCATGATGATATCTCCCCAGAAGTGCATGGTACGTCCATGCCGCTGCACCAGCTCGTAAATCTGCAGCAGAAACTCCAGATACACGCGCCCTTTGCCCTTGCGCTCGCACTCCTGTCGGCTTTTGCCCTGACCGAGGTCGAAGGTCTCGTCGCAGCCCACGTTGAACTTGCGGCTGCTGAAATGGGGCAACAGTTCTGCATACAGCTCAGCGAGGAACTGCAAACTGGCGGGGTCGGTCGGGTTTAGACTGAACGGATCTTCGCTACGACCGCCCCAAGACCATTCGAAGCCGTCGGGGCACTCCGCGAGGCGGCGGTAGCGCGGCAGTTTCAGCCAGCGGTGCATATGTCCAAACGAATTCTGATTAGGTACCAGCTCCACAAACCGCGCGCGGCAGTAGGCGTCCAAGCGCAAGATGTCCTCTCCCGTCATCGGGCTAGACTGCGCCCACACCTCGCGATGGTTGCGATAAGCGAAGGTATGCTCCGTGTACAGCTCGAGATGATTGATCTTCCACTCCGCTAGTTCATCCACCAGAGAGAAGAGCGTCTCTAGGGTAGGCACCTTGTCACGGCTGATATCCAGCATCACGCCGCGCGAGGGGAAGTCGGGATGGTCGTCTATCTCACCGCAGGGCAGCTGTCGCGGGCACTGACGTAAGATTTGCCGGAGCGTCATCACGCCGTAGAACAGCCCCGCTGCGTCGGAAGCGGTCACCATAATGCGCTGAGGGTTCACCTGCAAGCGGTAGCCCTGCGCGCGCATGCCTGCTGAGGGGTCGAGCGTCAACACCGCCTGTGCAAGCGGGTCGCCCTCTGCACTACCCGCCCACAGGTTCCATTGCATCCCCTGTGTCTCCCATACCGCCTTTTGCAGCGCCGAGGCGATGGGTAAGAGAGCTTGCGGTTCCCCTTGACACACGATACGCGCGCCTTGCCGCAGCGAGAGAGCCCCCTCTTGCGCCCTCACATGGCGCGGCTGAGGTAGCAGAGTCAAACCTTCGAGGTTCATGCGACGCTTCCTCACAAAGATGTTGTGGTGTACTTGTTATACGACATGGAGGGGGAAAGTTCCTCACTCATCTTCCTTTCGCACGGAGACGGTGTCATCTCGCGGACAGAGCAAACAGGTGTTGGCAGGCGCTATAGACGAAACGGCATCGCCCCTGTCCTTTTATCTTCGCGACGGGCATACAGCAGGAATCCTTCTCGACTCCTCCGAAAGCGTACCCTAGCGCTGATCGCTTGAGAAGGAGGAGCGTCTACACCATGGAAATCGGCATATTGACCGCACCGTTCGCAGGGGAGCCACTGGAGGTCGTAGCCGCATTCGCGGGAGAGCACGGTTTCGCCGCCCTCGAGGTGGTAGCAGCACCGGGTTCCAAACATGTCGACATCGCGAACTTCACGCAGGCAGACGCGGAGCGTGTGCTGGAGTTGATGGAGCGGCGCGCCCTGCGCATCAGCAGCCTGGCGATGTACACCAACACAACGCCTGCTGACCCGCAGGAGCGCGCGCAGGTTATTGAACACCTCAAGAAGGCGGTAGATGCGGCGAAACTGCTGGATGTGGACGTAGTATGCACGCTGGGCGGCATGCCCGTGCCTGGCAAGGACAAGTTCAAGACCATTGAGGAAGATTGCAAGGCGGTCTTCCCGCCGGTGCTGGAGTACGCTGGCGAGCGCGGCGTGAAGATTGCCCTGGAGAACTGGTATGCCACCAATATGCAAGGCTTGGAACACTGGAGGTGCATGTTCGAGACCATCCCTCACGAGAATTTCGGCTTGAACTTCGACCCTTCACATCTGATATGGCAGGGCATCGACTACGTTGCCGCAGTGCACCATTTCGGCAAGCGCATCTTCCATACACACGCCAAAGACACGGAGATTCGCGAGGACAGACTGCGCTGGCTGGGCAACCAGGCGTACGGCTGGTGGCGCTACGTCATACCCGGCTTCGGGGCGGTGCGCTGGGGCGAATACATCGGCGCGCTGCGCGCAGTAGGCTACGATGGAGTGCTCTCCATCGAGCACGAGGACAGCGCGTTTGGGCGTGAGGAGGGCTTCCTCGCGGGCAAGCGCTACCTGAGCCAGTTTGTGTAGGAGGCGTGCGATGGCATACCTGCTGGGCGTTGACGTGGGCACGAGTGGTACGAAGGCGCTGCTTATCGACGAGGGCGGCGCAGTGGTCGCTCGCGCAGTGAGTGAGTATCCGCTGTATACGCCGAAACCGCTGTGGGCAGAGCAGGAGCCTGCCGACTGGTGGCGTGCTACCTGCGAGAGCATCCGTGAGGTGTTGCGTCAGGCGGGAATCAGCGGCGAGCAGGTGCGCGGGGTCGGCTTGTCGGGGCAGATGCACGGCTCGGTGTTCCTCGATGAGGACAATCAGGTCATCCGCCCAGCCATTCTCTGGTGCGACCAGCGCACTGCGGCGGAGTGCGAGTGGATTACCGAGACAGTGGGGCGCGAGCGCGTCGTGGAGCTCACCTCTAACCCCGTGCTGACGGGCTTCCAGGCAGGCAAGATAGTCTGGCTACGCAACAACGAACCCGAAGCGTACGCCCGCGTGCGCAAAGTGTTGCTGCCCAAGGACTATATCCGCTTCCTACTCACGGGCGAGTACGCGACGGAGGTGTCGGATGCCTCGGGCACCTCGTTATTCAACGTGCGCCAGCGCGCGTGGGCGGAGGAGGTGCTCGACGCGATTGGCATCCCGCGCGAATGGATGCCGAGGGTGTACGAGTCGCCCGAAATCACAGGGAGGGTCACTGCGGAGGCTGCCGCAGCCACTGGCTTGAAGGAAGGCACTCCTGTGGTGGGAGGAGGCGGTGACCAGGCGGCGGGTGCCGTCGGCAACGGCATTGTGGAAACGGGCGTCGTGTCCGTGTCGGTGGGCACGTCGGGTGTGGTGTTCGCTTTCGCGGACGAGCCGGTGGTAGACCCTGGCTTGCGCACGCACACCTTCTGCCACGCGGTGCCGGGCAAGTGGCACGTGATGGGCGTGATGCTCTCCGCGGGAGGCAGCCTGCGCTGGTGGCGCGACGCCTTTGCGACCGAGGAGAAGAGCGTCGCCGCAGCGATGGGCGTAGACCCCTACGAGCTCATCACCGCCGAGGCGGCGCAGGCTCCTTTGGGCGCGGAGGGCTTGATTTTCCTGCCCTACCTGACGGGCGAACGCACACCACACGCCGACCCGCACGCGCGCGGCGTCTTCTTCGGCGTGACCCTGCGTTCCGACCGTGCGCACTTCGCTCGCGCCATTCTGGAAGGTGTCGCCTTCGGCTTGCGCGATTCGTTCGAAATCCTGCGTGAGATGGGTTTGCCCATCACGCAGGTGCGAGCCTCTGGAGGAGGGGCGCGCAGCACGGTGTGGCGACAGATTCTCGCCGACGTGTCGGGCTATGACCATGTGACCATCAATGTGGACGAGGGTCCCGCGTTCGGTGTGGCACTGCTGGCGGGCGTGGGCACAGGGGTATGGAAGAGTGTGCCCGAAGCTTGCCATGTCACCATCGAAGTGGTGAACAACACACCGAGCAATCCGGAAGCCCATCGCGCTTACGAACCCTACTACGCACTCTACCGCAAACTGTACCAGCATCTGCGCTCAGACTTTGCGGAGGTTGCGCGACTGATGGAGTAGAGCCCTGCCTCTTCTGCCACAGGCAGGAGGGGCGGGGCAGAATATCCTTAGAATGGTGCAAGGTGCAATCATATGTGGCGACATCTACCTGTCCAGAGACCGCAGCCAAATGCCCGCGAGTTTGTGGATATCCTCATGGGCAGAGTCCCTCAGCGGCGTACCCCGCTTGTAGAGTACATCGTGGACGATGTGGTGATGCGCCCCATCGTCACCGACCTGATAGGCAGAGAGTGGGTGGTTCCACAAGGCGACCGCGAGTCGCTGCGGGCGTTTCTGGATATGACCATCGAATTCTGGTATCGCATGGGGTACGACTGTGTGCGCCTAGAGATTGGTTTGCCATTCCTGGAGCGGCGCCTGGTGGCGGCGGATACTGCCTCCAGTAAACAACGCGCGTGGGCGGACGAGCATGAGGGTGCTATCAGCAGCTGGGAAGACTTCGAGCGGTATCCCTGGCCGCGCATCGAGGATGTAGACTTCTTCCCGCTGGAATACATCAACGCTCACCTGCCCGACGGGATGGGCTTGCTCTCCTCGCATGGGGCGGGCATCTTTGAGCACCTCTCTTGGATAATGTCGCTGGAGGGGTTGTGTCTGGCTCTGTACGACTCCCCAGATCTGGTGCAGGCGGTCAGTGACCGCATTGGCATGCTCATCACGCAGTTCTACGAGCACCTGCTACAGTTGGACCACCTAGTTGCCGTCTTTCCGGGGGACGACATGGGCTTCCGCTCAGGCACGCTGGTTGCCCCCGACGCGCTGCGGAAGTACTGTCTGCCCTGGCATCAGCGCTGGGCGCAGATGGCGCACGAGCGCGGTCTGCCCTACTTCTTGCACTCCTGCGGCAACTTGCAAGCCATCATGGAAGACCTGATTACCAGCGTGCGTATCGACGGAAAACACTCCTTCGAGGATGCCATCATGCCTGCGGAGGAGTTTCAGCGCCTGTATGGCGACCGCATCGCCGTGCTGGGCGGCGTCGACCTGAACATTCTCTCCGCAGGGACGCCCGAGCAAGTACGCCAGCGCACACGACAGCTAGTGGAGACCTGCGGCGCGCGCGGCAGGTACGCCGTCGGTTCAGGCAACTCTATTCCCAGCTACGTGCTCCTAGAGAACTACCTGTCGATGGTGGATGAAGCGCTGGATTGCATGGCGACATCGGGGAGCTAGTCTAGGCTCGCCCTGTTCTGCAGAACGCAGCCGAAGACGAGGCGCCATCCGAACCTTCTTCTCGCTTCACCCAGCGGGCGTACAGCTCCCTGCGAGGGACGCCGCTGCGCCGCGCCGCCTCGCGCAACGCCTCCTTCTCGCTGATACCCTGCGCTACCAGCTCCTCTACCAGGTGCAGGGGGTCTGCTACGGGCGGAGCAGGTTCCTCCTCCTGTGGCCACAGAATCAGTGTGAACTCGCCGCGCGGGGGGAGCCGTTCAAAGTGCGCTAACCATTCGCTTACTCGCGCGAGATGCGCTTCCTCGAACTGCTTGGTCAGCTCGCGAGCGATGAACAGCTCACGGTCGCCCAGCACTGCCAGCACGTCCCGCAACAGGTCGAGCAAACGATGAGGCGCCTCGAACCACACTACTGCCCGTCGCTCGCTCCGCAGCGACTGCAGATACGCGCGACGCTCCTTCGCCCTTCGCGGAGGGAAGCCCTCGAACACGAAGCGCCCGTCGGGCAGCGCAGCGAGACTCACCGCCGCCGTCACCGCCGAGGCCCCCGGCACGCACACGACCGCAATCCCCTTCTCGCGAGCGCGACGTATCAGCGCACCGCCGGGGTCGCTGAGCGTGGGCGTGCCTGCGTCGGTCACCAGGGCGACGTTCTCCCCCGCCTGCAGGCGTTGCACTATCTGCTCGACCCTGGCGGGAGGCGAATGCTCATGCAGGCTGGTGAGAGGGGTGTGGATATCGTAGTGGCTAAGCAGCTTGCGTGTCACGCGCGTGTCTTCGGCGGCGATCAAGGACGCCTCGCGCAACACGCGCAGGGCGCGTAGGGTGATGTCCTCGAGATTGCCAATCGGCGTCGCCACCACATACAGGGTGCCCGTGGCGTTTACCACGGCGTCATCACCTTCACCGCAAAGCGGGTTTGTGTGCGCGAGGCGTTGGGGTCACCGAAGATGAGGAAAATGTCTGTGCCGCGGCGCACCTGCTGTCGGTAGGTGAGGTAGAAGGTGTCTATCTCGTTGAAGTCGCCGAAGCGGCTGCCTCTGCCGATGTAGCGCCCGCCGATACTGCGCTCGGCATCGAGGTCGTAGTTGAGCGTGAAGATGAGCTGATGCAGATGGCGGTCGGGCGTGTCGGGCATGTTGTAGAGAATCTGGCTGCGCTCGTACTCTACCTTCAGGCGCAGCTGGCTGGTCAGCGGGATGCCCTGCGCCAGACGCCAGAAGAGGCTATTGCCTCCTGCCTCTCTACCAAAGGATACCATCACCCCGCCTGAGTTGTATAGCCGGCGGTAGTTCCACGATAAGCCGAGCGTCAGCAGGCGGTCGCGATAGGGAGGGCGATGATACCCTTGCGCCTGCGCCCACAGAGCAAGGTCGTTCTTCAGCACCGCCGAGCTCCACAGGCTGATGTTCTCATCGAGAACGCCACCGTCCAGGTTCCATCTCTGCCCTAGTGTCAGCCCGACGTGCAGCTCCTGCAGGAGGCGGTCTTGCCATCGGTCTTCATATACGAGGGAGCCTTCGTACCCTCGAAAGCCTACTTCTGGGGCATAGCCCAGCGTCGGGACGAAGGAGCGACTGACCTGCTGTAACTGGGCACCGAAGCTGACCTGCCCCTCTCCACGATAGCGCCAGAAGCTGAGCGCCATTTTCTCCCCGACAGGCATCCCCTGCCCCGACGTGCGGAAATACAGCGCCCCGATACTGGCGTAACCATCGCGGTAGGCGGGCATGAACACCGCCCCAGCACCGAGTGCAGTAGCGTGCATCCCTGGACGGTTGTCGTGCACCAGCTGCACCTCTGCACGGGAGCGGGGGGTCATCTGGTAGCCCAGTCTTCCGACAACGGCTCGTTGTCCATCGCCAGTGGTTGCCAGCGCGCCGTAGCTCCACTTGCCTATAGCGCCAAATGATTTGACCGCAGCGTCCACCGTCTGCAGGGTGCCGCTGTAGAAGAGCGTGGTATCGGGGAAGAAGGCATCTCCCTCGATGAAGAAGGGGCGCGTTTCCCGCACTAGGCGCGGCACGTAGCTGAAGGAGACGCTATCCACCTCCCGCGCGATGTTCTTGAAGTCGGGGTTGAGCGTCAGCAGCGTGGTCAGTCCACCACGTGAGATGAGTTTCACATCTAGTCCGCTGCGCCATTCCGTGCTGCCTGAGGCGCTATCCAGCTGCAGGTAGGGCAGGAGGACGGGAGGAGGAACGACCTCAGGCGCGCGCACCCCTTGCCACCGAGCGCGTTTCAGCACGTCGTAGGCGACACCCATGTTGGGGTAGTAGTACGTGATGCTCAGTCGGGGCACGTGGCGCGCCAGCACGATGCCCAGCTCCTGCTGCCCCTGCGGGATGCGCAGCATCTGGAACGGGATGAACACCTCCGCGCTCCAGCCCCGCTCGTGGCGGGTCACCGCTGTCTTCCAGTCCCCGCGCCACCGCACGTTGCTCGCACTGCCGCCGGGCAGATGGTCGTACTGTGTGCCTCGGGCGCTCACGCGGAAGATATATGGCTCGATATCCAGCCCAGTCGGCTCAATGAGTATCTCTACGTAGTCATCTTTGGAAAGGTCGGCGTTGCGGCGGATTTCCTGAGCGTGGATTTTGTCAGGTTCCGGATCCTGGCAGTCGAAGGCGGCGTAGATGCCCTCCGCAGTGTAGGCAAGGAAGGCGGTCGTGGGAAAGTTCGCTTCGCGCTGCTCGGTCAGATGCCAAAAGGGGGCGATGCGCGTCGCCTCCTGCCACTCCCCCGCGGAGAGGACGCCGTCGAGGGTAGGAGGACGCGTCAGAGTCTGCGCCGGAACGACCGCCGCACCAGAGTCACTTCCTGCGATGTCTGCCACCACAAGCATGGCGAGCAGACACAGCCCCCCGACCAGCAACCACTGTATCCCACGTGATACCATCTTGCGAACCGGGTTCACCAGCGAAGCGTTGTTATTTCCTCTCTAATGCGATGGCGGAGTTACTGCTTCACCACAGCACAAGTAGGTTTACCATTCTTGTATGTTCAGCAAAGGGCTACTACCTTCCCCCCGCCCAACTTACTGCTGATGGCACAGTGGTCACACTCTTATCATATCGGGTTGTCTCATACTTGTCAACCGATGTGCGACCTCACGGTGCGTAGGAAGCAGTTCTCGCAACGAAGGCAGAACGGTGCATTTCTCGGCTCACCAGGAGGTTCGCCCTCCAACCCAGCATGTGGAGGGCAAGCCTTCTACCGAGCCGTCCACGTGTCATGGCGAGCCGAAGGCGAAGCATCTCCAGTGCAGAAGGCGAGATGAGACTCTCCGCTTCAGAATGACCGAGCCCTCGGTCTCCGATGGTCGCGACGGAGCGCGACCCTCCAGTGTTGTCTCTCTGCCGTGCTGAGCGTCAGCGAAGCATCCCGCCCTTGTTGTCATGCTAAGCGCCAACGAAGCATCTCCGAGATTCTTCGCTTCGCTCAGAATGACAGAGAAACTGGA
>JANWXG010000160.1 GCA_025057335.1 bacterium
GCAGGAGCCTCGCCCTCCAATCCTTCGTCACCCTGAGCGTAGCGAAGGGTCTCCAGAAATGCCTCGCTGACGCCCTGCAGGATAGGGGGAACGGAAAGGTACCCTGCAGAAAGATCAACACTGCTCCAGCGCTTGCTGCAGGTCTTCCAGCAGGTCGTTGACGTCCTCCAGACCGACGGAGAGGCGCACCATGTTGTCGGGGATGCCGCACCAGGCGCGCTCCTCGGCACTCATCGAGGCGTGCGACATCTTGGGAGGATAGCCGATGAGCGACTCCGCTCCGCCCAGGCTCTCTGCCAGGTTAAAGATTTTCGTGCCCTCGCAGAAGCGTTGCGCCACCTCTGCCCCGCCTTTCACGCCGACGGCGACCATGCCGCTGAAGCCATGACGCATCTGTCGCCGTGCCAGTTCGTGCTGCGGATGAGAGGGCAATCCCGGGTAGCGTACCCACTCGATTTTGGGGTGGCTCTCCAGAAACTGCGCGACCGCCATCGCGTTGCGACAGTGCGTCTCCATGCGCACATGTAGGGTACGGATACCTCGTAGAGTCAGCCAACAGTCAAACGGGCTGGGCACGCCGCCGAAATCGTTCTGATAGCGGTATAGCTTCTCGTACAGTTCGGGGTCGTTGGTCACCACTGCTCCACCGATGAGGTCGCTGTGCCCCCCGATGTACTTGGTGGTGCTGTGTAGCACGATGTCCGCGCCCAGGTCCAGCGGGTTCTGCAGGTAAGGGCTGGCGAAAGTGTTGTCCACCACCAGCAAGGCGCCATGGCGATGGGCGACCTCAGCGATTGCTGCGATATCCACCACGACCAGAGTCGGGTTGGAGGGGCTTTCGATCCACACCAGTCGCGTTTGGGGGGTGAACGCCTCCTCTAAGCGGTTCAGGTCGGTGAAGTCAGCGTAGGTGGACTGCACGTTGTACTTCTCTCGCAGATGGCGCAGCAGGCGGAAGGTGCCGCCGTAGATGTCTTTGGTGGCAAGGATGTGCTCCCCGCTGCGCACAAGGGAGGTGACCGCCGTCTCCGCCGCCATGCCCGAGGCGAATGCTAAACCATACTGGGCGTTCTCCAACGCGGCGATGCTGCGCTCCAGCGCGCCCCGCGTCGGGTTGCCCGAACGGGCGTACTCCCAGCCTGCTTTCAGTTCGCCTACTTTCGCCTGCACGTAGGTGGACGCGGTATGTATCGGGGGAACGACCGCTCCTGTGATAGGGTCGGGCTCTTGACCCGCTCGGATTGCCTTGGTCCCGAAACGCATGGTTGCTCCTCCTCCTATGCCTTCTGAGAACGTATAGTATCCCAAAATGGTCGGCTCCGTCAAACCTGCTTGCAGGAACCCCTCCCCCGCCTGTCACAATATACCTCGGTATCCCTCAGAGAGGAGGGTGTGGAGATGTCAGAGACGACAATGCATGTGAGCCCCAGCTACAGCTTCACGGTGCGCCTCGAGTACCCCAACGAGCCCGGGATGCTGGGCAAAATCGCTTCCCTGATTGGCGAAGAGGGCGGCAGTATCGGTGCAGTGGACATCGTGCGCACAGCAGGGAAGGTCATCACGCGCGACTTCACCATCTACGCTGCTGGCGACGACCATGCCCAAGCCATCCTGAAGTCGCTGCGCCAGATACCCGGCGTGAAGGTGGTGAAGCACTCGGACCGCACGTTTCTGTTACATCTCGGCGGCAAGATTTCGGTGCAGCCGAAGATTCCCATCCGCACGCGCGATGACCTGTCGATGGCTTACACGCCGGGGGTCGCCCGTGTCTGTGAGGCGATAGTGGCGCATCCCGAGGATGTGTACAACCTCACTATCAAGCGCAATACGGTAGCGGTGGTGACCGACGGCTCAGCAGTGCTGGGGCTGGGCAATATCGGCGCAGCGGCGTCGCTGCCCGTGATGGAGGGCAAGGCGATGCTCTTCAAGGAGCTGGGCGATGTCGATGCGTTTCCCATCGCTCTGCAGACGCAGGACACGGACGAGATAGTGAAAACAGTGGAGAACATCGCTCCTGTGTTCGGCGGTATCAACCTGGAAGACATCGCAGCCCCGCGCTGCTTTGAGGTAGAGGAGCGGCTAGCGGAGCGACTGGACATCCCTGTATTCCACGACGACCAGCACGGCACGGCGGTGGTGACACTGGCGGCACTGCAGAACGCCTTGCAGATTGTGCGCAAGCCCATGGAGTTGCTGAAGGTGGTTATCAACGGGGCGGGTGCGGCAGGAATCGCTATCGCTAGGCTATTGGTGCGAGCGGGCGTGCGCGACATCGTGCTGTGCGACCGCGCGGGCGCCATCTATCGGGGTAGGGAAGAGCACATGAACCCGTACAAAGCCGCCATTGCCGAGATGACCAACCCGCGCGGGTTGCGCGGCTGCCTAGGCGAAGTGCTACAGGGGGCGGATGTGTTCATCGGAGTCTCCGCGCCGAACGTGTTGACCGCAGATGACGTAAGGCAGATGGCGAAAGACCCCATCGTGTTCGCGATGGCGAACCCCATCCCCGAGGTGATGCCAGAGGAGATAGCGGATGTCGCCCGCATCATCGCGACGGGGCGCTCGGACTACCCGAACCAGATTAACAACGTACTGTGCTTCCCTGGCTTCTTCCGAGGGCTGCTGGACAGCCGTGCGGCGCGCGTGACTGAGGAGATGAAGCTGGCAGCGGCTAAAGCCATCGCGGGAGTTATCAAGCCCTCCGAGCTGCACGAAGACTACATCGTACCCAGCGTGTTCGACCGCCGGGTGGCGGAGGCAGTCGCGCAGGCGGTGGAGCGAGAGGCGTACCGGAGCGGCATTGCCCGTCGGCGCAGGCGTCGACATGGGAGCGGATAGCGGGCGCAGTGCTGGAACACTGCTTACCTGTCCGTCGTGGAGACGCTGGAGACCCGTCCGCTCTGCGCGGAGCCGGGAAGCTCCTTCAGGGCAACGCCCTTGAGGCGCATCATGTTCATCGTAGCGGAGAGCACAACAACCACAATGCCTAGCCACGCTGCGAAGGCGACCCACCGCGCGCGGTTGCGACGGATGCCCTCAAACGCCAACGAGGGATGCGACAGGGCAGTGGAGATGAAAAACAGCGCCAGCACCAGCAACAGCTTCGCGCCCAGCACCATGTGGTAGTTCGGCTTCACTGTCGGGATAACCACCACCAGGTTGTAGATGCCCGTTACCCAGATGAGCACCCAAGCCACGCCGAGCAAGATTCCCGCACGCCGCTGCAGCGCCTGAACCAGCTCTTCAGACCCCCCCTGCACCCGACGCAGTACTGGATGCAGCACCAGATACTGGAACAGCGTGAACCCCACGACTGTGACAATGCTCAGCACATGCACCCACTTGACGCCAAGGTCTACCCAGTTCATGCTTCGCCCTCCGCGACGAAGCACTCGCGCCCAGAGACACACGCCGTGTCCTCGGCGGGCGCGCCGTCAGGTCCCAGCGGTTTCATCGTGCGTAGGCACCAGAAATGCCTCTGCGGGGGGCTGGTCACCATGTCGGCGGTATCGAGCGTGACACTGGCGTGCGCCACGTAGTCCATCTTGCTACGCAGGTACTTGCAGCGTGTAGTCATGCTTCTCCTCCCAACAACCAGTGCGTTCCCTGTAGCAGCCACAGGTTCATCAGCGGTGCGCTTCCTTTTTCGGCATAGTAGGGGCTTCCCCCTCTTGGCGCGGCAACCCTTACCACTTGTCATCTTCGTTCGTGTCCATTACCGCGACACGCCCAGCGTAAATGGAGACAGCTCGGGCTACAGCGGGCGCAATGGGCGACAGCATGAGTATACCCCACTCTTGCCCTTTATCTCACGGAGCGTCACACGGTATAATCGTAGCGGAAAGGAGCCTTTAAGAGACAGATGGTAGTGGAAGACCTTCGTGACCTTATTCGTCTACTGGAGCAGCATCCCGACTGGCGGGCAGAGCTGAGGAAAGTGCTGCTGGGTGACGAGCTACTACAGCTGCCTGAGCTGGTGCGGGAAATCCTGCTGATTCTGCGCCAGCATTCGGAGATACTGCAGCGACACTCAGAGGCGATAGAACGCCTGATTGAGGCGCAGCGTCGCACGGAGGAGCGGTTGGAGCAGTATCGGGCGGAGATGCACGAGGAGTTCCGTCGCGTGTGGGAAGCTATCCAGCAGTTGGCGGAAGCACAGCGTCGTACCGACCAGCGCATGGAGGAACTCATTCAGGCGCAGCAGCGCACTGACCAGCGCATGGAGGAGCTCATTCAGGCGCAGCAGCGCACTGACCAGCGCATGGAGGAACTCATTCAGGCGCAGCAGCAGATGGCTCAGCAGCTCTCACGGCTGATGGACTGGCAGCGAGGGGAGGCGGGACGCCGTGACGGCGAACGGTTTGAGCAGCACACGCTGAAACGCGCGGTCGCCCTGTTCGACGGGGGGCAGGGAGGCTCTCCTCTGCAACCGCATGTGCAGGAGACCCTGTACCGATGGCTTGCGCCCGTCTACCGTCAGGGCATCCCAGACGCTTCGGTAGACCCTTCATTGGCAGACATCATCTGGTGGAAGGGAGAAGAGGTTGTTGTCGCAGAGGTCTCCCTGAAGGTAGACGAGGAGGACATCCGTCGTGCGCGTCAGCGCGCCGACACGCTGCGCAACGTAGATGTCGCAGCCATCCCCGTGGTCATCGGCGAAGAGTGGGCGACAGGCGACGCGCAGGCGATAGCGATACAAGAGGGCGTCGAGTGGATGGTGGGACGAGGCTTGTCCCCAGGCTTCCTGCGCTTCCGCAAGCTCCGTTCCGAGTAGCAGACGATGGTCTCCAGAGGGGAAGAGGGGCGCTCGCGATACTCTCGAGGGAGGTGAACATGATAGCGTCTTTCCCTGCAGCGGCGGGATGCATTCTCCTTTTGAGCGCGCTGACGATATCTCCCTTGCAGGGCGCTCCGCCGTTAGACCCGCAATCTGACCCTCGTCTGGCGAGAAAATATAGCCTGTATCATCCCCCTGCGCCCTTGGGCGAGTTGCTACAGGCGGTATCGAAGCAGACGGGAGTTGCCCTGCGCGTGGAGCGCTCGATAGCACCGCATCGCGCCATACTGGTCACGCACGAGCAACCGCTTGCGGATAGCCTGAGTAAGCTCGCCGAGGCGTTCGGATTTGCCTGGCGCAAGGTGGAACCGAAAGGCAAGCCTCCCGAGTATACGCTGTACCAAACCGCGCAGGCGCTGTCACAACAGCGGTCGGAGTGGAACGAACTGCAACGGCTCAACCAGCGAATCATACAGGGGGCGCTGCGCGAAATCGTTCGAGCGGACGTGTCGCAGCTGGATGCTATCCGCCGGGAGTACTCGGAACGTCGCAGGGAGCTGCGCGACACGACGAAGACTCCTCGAACTCGAGAGGAAGCAGTCGTCCTGCTCCAGCAGCGGTTCCTCATCGAAGCGGCGTCCGACTGGCACAGGTGGATTGCTGCCTACATCCTGGCGAAACTGCCTGCTTCCGCCTGGAGACAGTTGGAATCGGGAGACGTACTGCACTTCCACACGGCGCAGCCCAATAGTCCCATCCCGCCCAACTACGTGCAAGTGTGGAAATCGTTGCAACAGGAGTCTTTAGACCGCCCATCGCCTCTCCCCGTCGATGACCGCTGGAGGGAGATCGTCACGCAAAACATACAGGCAGTGGACGGCGGGCGCATCAGCCTGTTCATGCATCCTGTCTCGCGTGCGCTGATGTACAGCTTCGCGATGACACAGGGCGAGCTGCCCAGAGTGCATGACAGCTCCAAGCCGCTCTGGTACAGCCTTGCTGAAGTAGCATATCTGTTAGACGAACTGTTGCAACGTGCGCGCGCCCACGAAGAGAAACCCCCAGCGACGCTGGTACGTAGGCTCTCGCAACCGCTGAAAGAGGTGCGATGGAGCCTGCAGGAGATGGGAGACGTGGCAGGCAACCTGCTCGCCCGCTTCGCCAGGGAGAACGGGGTGAACCTGGCTGCCGAGTGGTACCCCTACCCTCCGACCACGCTGTATGACGTGTTGCTCCTCCGCGAGTGGCAGGCTGCTCCATCCCCCGACTGGAAACTGATGGAGCGGTTCCTTAAGGAGTACGCATACGACCTGCAGGAACAGGGCGGTTTTGTGCTGGTCACGCAGAGGCTTCGCACACTGCATCGCCAGTATGAGGTGCCGGAGACGCTGGTTCGCCGCTGGCTTTTCCAGCGCGGGCGCGAGGGGGAGTTGGACATGGAGGATGTGCTGGAGATGG
>JANWXG010000161.1 GCA_025057335.1 bacterium
ACTGTACATGACCCCGCCCCACATCTGGGCGAGCTCGGCTTGATGAAGTACTATCGTTGGCGTCGTCCCCTTATGGAAGCGGTACGTCGCAGGGCGGACTGGATTATCGTGCCTGGTGGCGACACGCGCAGGCAACTGCTGGAACTGCATCCCGAAATAGAGGAGGAGAGAGTCAGTGTTATCCCCCTAGGCGCGTACGACCACTTTCTGCGCTGGCAACGCCCGGACTATTCGGAGCAGCCCGGCACCGTGCTGTTTTTCGGCAGGATCAACGCCTACAAGGGGCTGGGCGTGCTGCTGGAGGCGTGGGAACGGGTGACGACACAGTGCCCCCACGCGCGGCTGGTGATTGCAGGTCAGGGCTATGACCTGCCGAACTACCGCGAACGTATCCTGCGCAACCCACACTGCGTGCTGATAGACCGCTTTATCCCCTCTCAGGAGATGGCGCAGCTATTTACGGAGGCAAGCGTGGTGGTGCTTCCCTATGTGGAAGCGACGCAGAGCGGCGTGCTTTCCGTTGCCTTCGCCTTCGGTAAGCCCGCGATAGTCACCAGCGTGGGCAGCCTGCCCGAGATGGTTGAGGACGGGGTCAACGGGCTGGTAGTGCCTCCGCGCGACCCCGACGCCCTAGCGGAGGCGCTCGTTCGGCTGCTGCAGGACGAGCCGCTCCGTTGCCGCCTACAGGAGGGTGTGAAACAGATAACCTCAGGTCGACTCAGCCACGAAACGCTGGCGCGGAGGACGGAGGAAGCATACCACCGAGCCATAGCGCACCGAAAGGGCTACTCGTGCGCATGACCAGAGAATACTGCCTTCCACTGGCGTCGAGTATAGTAGGCCGTCGGGTTGCGATGGTACTGCCAGCCGTAAAGGAGCAGGTACAGGTTGCCATGAATCAGCGCAGCGATAACCAGCTCCACAATCGCAGGGAGGGGTAGGAGATACGTAGCGCCCCAGGCAATCGCAGAAGCCCCCGCCGCAGCTGCCCACCCGTCGGTCACCGCACGCCACAGCAGGCGGAATCGCATCCCGTAGAGGCGTACCAACCCTCCTATCATGAAGGCGGAGCGCGCAAACATCGCCAGAGTGAACACCTGCGCTACTGCCACAGCTCCCCACTGTCCCCGTCCATACGCTAGCCCGCCCAGAGCCACCACTAGGGAGACCCAGTAGGCGTAGACCGCCACCTGTGGGCGTCTCGTCGCCCAGAAGAAGCTGACCAGAATCCCCCCTGCAATCCCGTGTGCGAGAGCATACACCGATAACCACTGTAACACGGGCACGCAGGGCAGCCACTTGCTCGTGAACAACCCCAATACGAACACCTGTGCGTTGAAAAGCCAGAAGAAGTATATGGGCGACAACACGAAAGAGAGCAGCCGGCAGGCGCGTAGCAACGTGGTCTGTTGCGCTTGCTTGTCTTCCACTTGCGACAACACGGGAAACAGCACCCGGTTTGCCTGCACAGCGAGCTGGTTAATGGGCAAGGTGGTCCAGTTGTAGGGCAAGGCGTAGTAGCCTAGGATTTGCGCTCCTTGCCAGCGCGCGAGGTATGCAGTGTCGGCGTTCAACAGGGCAAACGCGCTGAGCCTATCGAGGATAATCCACCTTCCGAAACGGAACATCTCTACAAACAGGCTCCAGTTGAACATCAGCTTGGGGCACCACCCCGTGAGCCACCATACCGTAATGGCAAGCGCCACAGCGCGTGAGACCGTCCCCCACACGATGCTCCACGCACCGTAGCCTAGCGCAGCCAGGGTCACCATCACCCCTGCAGAGACCAAAGGCGGAAGGAACTCCGTCAGCGCCTGTGCGCGCCAGCGCTGTGCCTTCTGGAGCAACGCGGTCGGGATAGAGGCTGCCGCCATCACCACGATGTTCAACGAGAGCGCCCGCAGTAGCGGAACAACAGCGGGTTCTTTCATCACCAGCGCTACCTGCGGAGCGAGAAGGCACACTAGTAGCGCTGCTGTGGAGGCAGTCAGCATCACCGGCAGGAAAAGGGAATGCGCTACTTGGCGTGTGTCGCCGCGGTGCGCAATCAGTGCATGCCCGAGTCCTAGGTCTGGCAGCATCTGTACGGCATGCACCACAATCACGGACATGTTGTACAGTCCGAAGTGCTCGGGCAGAAGCAGACGCGCAAGGATCACGCTGCTGATTAAGGTAATAGCGCGAGCGCTCAACGCGCCCGCACTAACCCATGCTACCCCTCGGGTGAAAGAACGCTCTGCACCCTCTCTTTGCAATCTCCAACGCGCCTCAAGCGTGTGCGAAATGTGATGAAAACAAGCGATTCTCCCGACTATAACAGCGGAGGGACATGCATTGAGCCGCCCCACAGCGTTGCGTATCATAGTAGCATAGCCTATCCAGACTCGTCAACGGCAGGAATTGGGACACTGCGACGCCTTAATCTCCTTTTGCAGCGGGGATTGCTTACATAGAAGAGGAGGGTACTGGCGGAATGGCTCGTAGCGCGTTGTGGATTATCGTAGCGACAGGGCTTCTGCTGGCTTCAGCCGCCCCCAACTACGCTGAACTGCAGGAGCGCGACATCCTGGCAACGTTCGGCATGATGGAGCACGCCTCACTTGGCAGGCTCCCCGACGGCTGGATTTTTGTAGAACCTCCGCCCAGCGAAGACCCGATTAGTCTGGATACCACCACGCGCGTGCAAGGGCGGAGCAGTCTCAAGTTCAGCGTGAACGGCGCCCCTCCGGGTAGCAAATGGCACCTGCGATGCGTCGTACATGTCGGGCGCAACGGTGTGAAAATCGGCGACCGGCTCGTGATGCGCGCTCGCGTGAAGACGGGAAACATGCGCAACGCGAGGCTTCGCGTCGGCTTGGGCGCTTCGCGAGCCGATGGCAGCACTATCGTTGCCGAAGAGCACCGCATTGAGTCATCCAACACAGATTGGCGGCTATACGAGGCGAGCATCGTCGTGCCTGAAAACACCAGTAGGGTGAGCGCAGGTATCGTGCTGGACATTCTGCGTACCGGACAGGGGGATGCGACTTTCTGGGTGGACGACGTCACCATCACCAATGGGGAGATGCTGGAAGTGCCTGTCAGGGCGCAACGCAACATTCGCACTTTCACCTACTTCTCTATACATCCCGACCCATACGAAAACGCCCGCCGATACGACGTGGTTATCCTCTCCCCACTGGACTGGATTCATGCGCGACCAATTAAGTACTATAATCCCCAAGTCCAGCTATACGTATACTGCAACTCCGTGTCGACGGTTGGCACAGTGCCGGGCTGGATGGACCCGTTGGACTACGAGTATGTGACCACTCAGCGACGCGATTGGCTATTAACCGACCCACAGGGCAATCCGATACCCGAGCCAGGCTACCCAGGAAACCTGATGGTAGACATCGGGAAACCCGACCTACAGCAGCGTTGGGCAACACGCGCTGCACAGATAGCACAGCGATGCGGTTTCGACGGAGTGTTCATCGATAACATTACCTACAACTACTTGTCCTCCTCAGGGATCGCCTGCCGAGAGTATTCCACCGACGAGGAGTTCCGCCAAGCATTCACTCGTTTCTTGCAAACCGTCGTGCCGATGTTGCGCCAGCAAGGGCTGAAGGTCATGATGAACTTCGGATATCCATGGAACGAACATCCAATATACGAGACATGGATGCAGATGGCGGACATCATCTTAGCTGAGGCGTGGGTGCGAGTAAAGCATGATGGCTCGCTCTTCTTCCTGCACCCCCTTCTCCAGCTACGACATATCGACGCCCTGAATGTGCCCCATCCGGTGCTTTTCGCCGCGCAAGGACGCGCCGCGCCCGCGGAAGAGCAAGAGCGCCGTTACCTTCTTGGGTGCGCGCTGCTCAACGCGAACCAGCGCACTGCTTTCCATCTCGCACCAATCCAGTACCAGCATCCTCCCGACTACCTACCCGACTATGAACTCGCTATCGGGCAGCCGCTGGAAGCATATGAACTGATTGCCGGCGAGAGGAGAAGTGGTGGTGTGTTCCGTAGAAGGTTTAGTAATGGCATCGTACTCGTGAACATGCATGCCTCTCAAGCCTTCACCGTCTCCTTGGATACCGACTACGTGGACGCCTACGGCAAGGTGTATCGGCAGGGCGCAGTGGAGCTTTCCCCTCGCAGTGCGCTGATTTTGATGAAACCTAACTCGGGGCTACAGATTACCTTGACCCCCGTTGGGGGCAGTTCACGCCGTCCCGGAGAAGAGACGCAGTTCGAGGTGGTTGCGCGGAATACGACCTCCGCTCCCATGTACAACTTCACGGTGCGAGTTTCCATACCCGACTCGATGCAGTTCATAGTGGGCAGCGCTAGCGATGGAGGCATCTACGATAGTGTCACGCGCACAGTAACCTGGTTTATCCCATCCCTTTCAGCCTCGCAAAGCGTGTCGCGTACGTTCCGGGCCCGTGTGCGGTAGGCATTTGTGCGGGTTTTTGCAGAAACCTCTGGCACAATTTGCCCTAAGGACGTATAATAGAAGCGACCGCGCTGCGTAGTGGAGCGCCCGCATATTTACGAAGGGGAAGGTGGGGTCATGGCGAACGTCACGAACGCGCTGACGCAGCTTTACCATCGCAGCCTGACGAGCTACTACCGTGCATCGGAGTGGTGGGCAGAGTTCTTCAACCTCTCACGCCGACTCAGCCTGCTGATGCTGCTTATCGGCTTGGTAGGGGCATGGTTTGCTGCGCAAGCAGTGATGGTAGAGACATGGGGAGACTGGAGAATCCTCTTCGTTTACTCCATGTTTGTGCTCGTGCCGTTCGTACTGTTTCCGATTATCACCCTGCACCCAGAGTGGATTGTCGTCGTTGTGACTTTTGCGGTCGCCTCACTCATCTCCCCGGTGTTCTGGGACTACCTGCCAGGTGCGGAGATGGGTTTGTCCCTTCCTAACGTCTTAGTGGCATATGGGTTATTTCTCATCGCGATACGCCACATGGTGGGGATTTCGTCGAGCCCGCGTTTGTGGTTTTCGCCTTCCAGCTGGGCGGTACTCTCCATGTTGCTGCTCAGTGTCGGGGCGGGACTGGTATACCACACGGTGGTTAGTGGGCTCTCGTATCGCAAAGAGATTGCTGAGTTGCAGCATACGATTATGTGGCTTCTCTACTTCCTGTTTATCGGTGTTGCCACCGACTCCCGGATGTTGCGCAGACTACAGATAGGAATCCTTGCTGTAGCGTTTGTCGGTTCTGTACCCACTATTCTACAAGCACTGGTCGGAGAGCAAGCTCTGTTCTTTCTCAAACTGACCCAAAGGGACATCCGCTTGGAGAGGACAGAGGGCTTGCTGCGCGTATTGCCTCCAGGAGAAAACCTCATCCTGGTGACTTTCCTCATCTCCTGCCAGATGTTGAGTATCTCTTCTGGTTTGAAAAGGTGGGGATGGGCGGCTCTGACAACAGTCTACGGGATGGCTATCCTGATGACACTTACCCGACATTCCTGGTTCACTGCTTTATTTGGTTTGGGACTGTTCTGGCTTTTCGGTAGCACTCGCACCAAGGTAAATACGCTGCTCATTGGCTTCATCGTCGTCGTGCTCGTAGTCTCTGCAGCTGCTTTCGTCCGTCCCTTGCGGTTGCACGCGGAAAACGACTTCTTCGCCAAAATTAGCCGACGATTCATCAGCACTTTCCACGACGACCCCACCCAACACTCCCTGTCCAGGGTGACTTCTACCGGTCAGCGTACATATGAGAATAAGTTTGTTCTGAGCAAACTTCCTGAGTCGCCTTGGTTCGGCTACGGCTGGTCTGTGAAGCAACCTGTCAAGATATACCACAATCCGTATCTTGGCACTACCACTTTCGTGCCCGTCACATACATCCACAATGCGTTCTGGTGGATTGTCGGCAAGGGAGGTATCGTAGGTGCCGCGGGCTTGCTCATCCTATGGATAACAGGTATCGTGCGCGGGTACCTGTTGTATCGGCGATGCACCGACATGTACGCCAAGGCATGGCTGCTTGCCCTATGGGTCGGCTTCCTCGGCTTAATTCTCGCCTCACAGTTCGAACCGGTGTACTGGATCCGCAACCGAATTGTCGCTCCCGCGCTCACTTTAGCACTGATGGAAACCATCTACTACTATAGCATGGCGAACGGCAAATCGGTTCAGAGAGAGACCTCTTCAGCACAGGGATAGACTCTGGCACTGTTAGCGCTCGTTCCCCGACCAC
>JANWXG010000162.1 GCA_025057335.1 bacterium
AGCATTTCGCCGCCAGTGGTGAACGCGCCGGGCGCCGTTTCCGAAGGCAGCGCCCCCACGACGTTGCCGCCCCGAGCCAGTGAGTCTACCCCAATCGCTGCCCCAGCGCCACCACGCCTGTCCGAGCCGCCCAGGGTGGCTGCTCCCCCACCTCCTGAGCGGGTGCGTATCTGCGCCGATTCGGGTTTGCTCGCCTCGCGCTACTGCCCGGAGGTGCTGGTGAAAACCTTCCCTGCGGGCAAAGCGCCCAGTAAACGGTGCAACCTCCATCGCCCTCCGCCCGGGGAGGAGTAGCCATGCGTGGACGCTTCGGCGTGGAAATCCCTGCGCCGCCGCAGGTGCCCTATTTCAATCTGTATGCCCTGCTGATTGCGCTGGGGTTTGCAGCTATCGTGTTGCGACTGTGGTACCTGCAGGTAGCTCTGGGCGAAGACCTGCTTGCGCAATCGGAGAGCAACCGCAAGCGGTTCATCCGGCTGTTCGCCCCTCGGGGGATGATTGTCGACCGTGTGGGACGCACACTGGCAATGAACCGTCCTGAGTTCGTCGTCAGCGTAGTGCCGGCGGAGATAGGGGAAGACGACACGGTGCCGCGCCGTCTGAGCCAGATTCTGCAGATGCCTCTAGAAGACATCCTGCAAGTGGTAGGGGACGCGAAGCAGCGCGCACAGCGTTTGTATCCCGTGCCGCTAACAACGGGTGTCTCGCTGGAGGTGGTGACGCGCGTGGAGGAAAACCGTCTGTGGCTGCCCGGGGTTTCCGTTAGCCCGCAGCCCGTGCGCTGGTATCCTGAGGGCAAACTGGCATCACATGTGCTGGGGATGCTGGGCGAGGTGGACGCGAAGGAGTTGCAAACCTTGCGGGAGTTCGGCATCGCGCCCGGCGAGTATGTCGGCAAGATGGGGGTGGAACGGGCGCAGGAGACGTGGCTGCACGGCAAGGCAGGGGGCAAATGGGTGGAGGTAGACGCGCGTGGACGCCAGCGCCGCGAGATCGAGGAGGTGCCTGCCGAGCAGGGGGCGACAGTGGTGTTAACCATTGACAAACGTCTGCAGCGCGCGGCGGAGGAGGCGTTCGGCGAGCGGGTTGGGGCAGCGGTCGCTCTGGACCCGCGCACGGGAGAGGTGTTGTTGTTAGCCAGCTTTCCCCGCTTCGACCCCAACGTCTTCACGCGGGGGGTGAAGCCCCAGGTGTGGCGTGAGATTGCCAACAACCCCCTCCATCCCCTGCAAAATCGCGCTGTCGGCAGCAAGTATCCGCCTGGCTCCACCTACAAAATCGTCACGGCGGCGGCAGGACTGCACTACGGAGCCATCAGTCCCTATACCTACTACTACTGTCCGGGCGCACTGCGTTTGGGAAGCCGGCGGTTTCGCTGCCACCGCACGCATTTGAGCACCGGCTTCATCAAAGCGATTGCGGCGTCTTGCGACGTGTACTTCTACCAGACGGGCTTGCGCGTCGGAATGGAGCGTCTGGCGGAGATGTCCCGCGCCTTTTGCCTGGGGGAACTGACAGGCATTGACCTGCCCGGGGAGAGCAAGGGCACCATCCCCACGCCAGAGTGGAAACGCAAGCGATATCGGCAGGCATGGTACCCGGGCGATACGGTCAACGCGTCCATCGGACAGGGGTTCATTCAAACCACCCCGCTGCAGATGGCGCTGGTAGCAGCGGCGGTCGCCAATCGCGGTACGGTGATGAAGCCGTTTCTGGTGAAGCGGGTGATTCCCCCCAATGGCGAACCGATAGAGACAGAGCCAACAGTGCTGAAACAGATCTCGCTCTCCCAGGAGCACTGGAACTGGATTGCACAGGGCATGCTGGCGGCGGTGTCGGGAGCGGGAGGCACGGCGCGCGCGGCAAACCTGCCTGGTATCCCCGTGGCGGGAAAGACGGGTACTGCCGAAGACCCCCCTCGCCCCAAACCGCACGCCTGGTTCATCTGTTACGCTCCTGCCGACAATCCGCGCATCGCGCTGGCAGTGGTCGTGGAGCAGGGGGGCAGCGGAGGCGCGGTCGCCGCCCCCATCGCACGGCGCATCCTAGAAGCGTTTTTCGGAATAGAGCCGCGCCGAGAGGAATATGCACGCTGAATAGAGCAACGTGCCTCTACTAGACATGACCCTGATGGACGCGACGGAGCGGGTCCCTTCAGGCAGGGCGAACCGTTTTCTGGAGGGTCACGCTCCGTCGTGACCCTGGTAGTGGACGCGACAGAGCGCGTCCCTCCAAACGATGACCGTGTGGACGCGACGGAGCGCGTCCCCCTGGGGCGAAGGGGTTCTGGAGGGTCACGCTCCGTCGTGACCCTAGTGGTGGACGAAACGGAGCGCGTCCCCCCAGTAGCGGATTAGTATGTCGTGTTGAAGAGGCTGCTCTTTGCCTTTCTGGCTTTCTGAGCGAGACAAGCAATCTTCTGTCAGGAGGAAGGGATGAAATCAGCGACCAAATACCTGTGGTTCAACACGGCGAAGCGGCGCGAATACATCAACATCACCGACGAGGTAGAGGAGTTCGTGCGCGAGAGCGGTATCCAGGAGGGCTTCGTGCTGGTGAGTGCGATGCACATCACGGCGGGCGTGTATGTAAACGATGCGGAGAGCGGGCTCATCGCCGATATCGACGAATGGCTAGAGAAGCTCGCCCCCTATCGCCCCGACTATCGCCATCACCGCACAGGCGAAGACAACGGTGACGCCCACCTCAAAAGCCTGCTCATCCACCATGAGGTCATCGTACCGATTACCAACGGTAGGCTAGACCTCGGTCCGTGGCAGCAGATATACTATGCCGAGTTTGACGGGCAACGGCGGAAACGGGTAATATTGAAAGCGATAGGGGAATAAGCGGCTTCCCTTCCCTCCCGCAAGGGAGGGAAGGGTGTGAGTGTGTCGAGCTGAAGGGGAGGGAAGAGATGTCTCGTAATCTCTGCACCGTGTTCGCGCAAGTCGCCGAGCGCCAGCCGCAGCATCCCGCACTGGTGCGCATCCTCAAAGGGCAAACTTTTCCCATCACCTATGGTGAGTACTTACAGCGCGTGATACACTTCAGCGCGGGGCTGGAGGCGACGGGTGTCTCCTTTGGCGACCGTGTGCTGTTGCTTTCCGAGAACCGTCCAGAGTGGGCGATTGCCGACTACGCGCTGCTCTCGCTCGGCGCGATTGTGGTGCCGGTGTATCCCTCCCTGCCGCCAAACCAGATTGTGTATCTGGCGCAGGACAGCGGGGCGCGAGCCATCATTGTCTCGGAAGAGAAGCAGTACCGCAAGGCGGTGGAGGTCAGCAAATCGGTACCGCAGCTGGAAACCATCGTGGTGATGGACCCGCCTGACGACCTCGCCAGCAACGCCATCAGCTTTGCAGACGTCGAGCAACGCGGTCGGGAGGTTTCCGACGCTGAGAAACGCTTCCGCGAACGCATCGCGCAGATTCCACCTGAGCACATCGCCACTTTCATCTACACCAGCGGCACTACAGGCGAACCCAAGGGAGCGATGCTCAGCCACCACAATCTCCTCTCGAACGTAGAGGGCAGCCTGCAGGCGCTGCACGCTGGACCAGAGGACGTGTTCCTCTCCTTCCTCCCCTTGAGCCACGTGTTTGAACGCATGGCAGGGCACTTCACAGCGGTCGCCTGCGGCGCGACCGTGTACTACTGCGAGACGCTGTTCACCATCGCCCGCGATATGCAGATTGCCCGTCCCACCGTGATGCTGGCCGTGCCGCGCCTGTTCGACAGCATTCGCGAGCGCATCCTCGATAACGTTACCAAGCAATCTCGCTTGCGCCAGCGAATCTTCCACTGGGCGATGCGCAACGGGGCGAAAGCCGCGCAGGCAGTGCGCGGTGAACGCCACTGGACGCCCTGGCTGCGGCTCAAGTGGCGTCTGGCAGACCGACTGGTGCTGCGTAAGGTGCGCGAGGTGACAGGAGGTCGGCTTCGCTTCTTCGTCTCTGGCGGCGCGGCGCTGGGCAAGCACAACGCGGAGTTCTTCCACGCCTTCGGCATCCTCGTCTTGGAAGGCTACGGTCTGACAGAGACCTCGCCCGTGGTGGCGGTGAACCGCGAACATCACTACCGCTTCGGCACGGTGGGGCTGCCCATCCCTGGCGTGGAGGTGCGGATTGCCGAGGACGGAGAGATTCTCGTGCGCGGCCCGAACGTGATGGTGGGCTACCACAACAAACCCGCCGAAACCGCTGAGGTGATTGACCCTGAAGGCTGGCTGCATACAGGAGACCTCGGCTCTCTAGACGCCGACGGATTCCTGCGCATCACAGGGCGCAAGAAGGACATTATCGTGCTGGCGAACGGCAAGAACGTCGCCCCTGTTCCCATCGAGGAGCAGCTGAAAACCAGCCCCTACATCTCCGAGGCGGTGCTCTTTGGCGACGAGCAGGATGTGATTACCGCGCTGATTGTGCCCAACTTCGAGCGCGTGCGCGAGTGGGCGAAGATGCAGGGCTTGCTCGTGCGCAGCGACTCGGAGCTGGTTCTGCTCCCCGAGGTGAAGCAACTGGTCAGGCAAGAGATAGACCGTCTCACCACGCACCTGGCGGAGTTCGAGAAGGTACGACGCTTCACTCTGCTCGACCACCCCTTTAGCATCGAGACGGGCGAGCTCACTCCCACGCTGAAGGTGCGTCGGCATTTCATCAAGCAGCGCTACGCGAAGGAACTGGAGGCGATGCGACGATAACACGCAAGGCGCGCGGCAGGATGTCTACTCGCACCGGTGTGCCACCAGCGGGCTCGCCGTCGCACTGCAGGGGCTGCGGGACGTCCGCCTTCACATCCACGCGGCGCGCACGGACATGACGCAGGTAGGGGCACTGACCTGCTCTGCCCCACAGTACATCCCAAGCCACACGCCACATCCTCTGTCGCCAGGCGCCTTCCGCTGGAAACCATACCAGGTCCAGCTCGCCGTCGTCTATTTGGGCGAAGGGCGCTACCACAGTGAACCAACCGTAGTGCGCGGTGTTGGCGGCAATCAGCAGCACTGCCTCTATCTCTTGCTCCTGCCCGTTGGCGGTAACGCGATACCGCGTTGGCTGATACCGACCGAGCTCCTGCCACGCTGTCCAGAGAAAGGCGTACACTCCCCATCTCCTCTTCAACGGCTCCGAGACGCGCAGCAGCACATGGGCATCGAAACCGGTGCTCGCCATCAGCGTGAAGGGGCGCCCATTGACCACACCCACATCCATCTGTTGCACCACGCCCCCACGCAGGGCTTGCAAACATCCCGACAACGCCCTGCGTCCCAACGGGTAGCCGAGCTCACGCGCGAGCACGTTGCTTGTGCCCATCGGCAGCAGCGCTAGCGCGGTGGAGGTGTTGACCAGGGCAGGCAGTACCGAGTGGACGCTTCCGTCGCCCCCGACCACAACAAGCACATCGCCGCCGCTCTGGCAGAACCGCTCCGCGTGGAGCAACGCCTCTTCTCCCGAGGAGGATACCACTACGCGGAATGGCGCTTCAATACAGGCGCACAGCCTGTGCCAGTCAATGCGCCCTGCCCGTCCGCCGCCCGCTCGCGGGTTCACCAGGAAAAGCGTCTCCTTGCGTTCCACCATATCTGTATGTGGGATTCTACCTCATCTGCAGCTTCTACGTCGGAGGAGCTGCCGCTCTTCCGTAGTAGCAGAAGAGGCTCCCGTCGAGCCGTCCGATTTGCGTGGTCGCGACGGAGCGCGCCCCTCCAACCGGGTGCTGTTGTCGGGAACGGTCGCGACGGAGCACGACCCTCCAAGAATTGCCTGGAGGGATGCGCTCTGTCGCATCCGCAGTGCATTACGAAGCGCAAGCCTCCAGCTGCTCTGGAGGGCGAGGCTCCTGCTGAGCAGGGGCGAAGCATCTCGTGTGCAGGATGAGATTCTTCGCTTCGCTCAGAATGACGAGAGGCGCACTGACGTGCGCCACTACCAACACGACAGCTGGTAGCACAGTACCGAGATTCTTCGCTTCGCTCAGAATGACAAGAGGCGCTCGGGGATGACCAGGTAGGTGGATGGCGAGGCTCCCGCCGAGCCGAAGGTTCTCAATGGTCGCGACGGAGCGCGACCCTCCAGTATTGTCATGCTGAGCTGCAGGCGAGGTCTCTCTTCCTGTCACGCTGAGCGAAAGCGAAACATCTGGTTTGTCCTTGTCATGCTGAGCGAAAGCGAAGCATCTCTGAGATTCTTCGTCCTACTC
>JANWXG010000163.1 GCA_025057335.1 bacterium
GACGCGAGGTCTAGAAACTCGCCTGTGACGGGTTCACGACGATAGGGGATAGGGAAGAAGCGGCAGCCCCGCATGTCGGCGCACAGGCTGTTTTCCTCGAGCAGGGTTTTGGCGAAGCCGAAGGCGGCATCTCGAAGACTGATTGATTCCTGCCCCGCATTCGTCAGGGTCAACTGCTCTTCTAGAGCCTCGTCCGTGACCTGAAACACGTGCTCTATCCGCAAGGAGTCCCTCTGCGCACGGAGGGTCACTCGAACGGAGCCATCTTCCAGATGTTCCACGCGCGGCGGTTCCAGCAGTGTCGGCAGTGGGGCGTCGGGCTTGCCGTAGCAGTAATCGCCATCGGCGTACACACGCCCGGTTTGGCGGTCTATCAGGCGACAGGGGTTCAGCCCCTCGCGCGTGCCGATGCGCAGTTCCAGTGCGGAGTTGCCCAGCACAAGCTCGCCTGTGCCTCGGCTCCGCCGCACGAAGGGGGCAATCTGTCTGCTTCGCGTCATGCGGTATCCTCCAAGGTCAATGTATCATATCCGTTCCGCGAACCTCAGCGTAGTGCTTTGTTAAGTAGTGATTTCACGATTTCGCGCACCCTGCCCCCGATTGAAATCGGGGGCTATGGTGGAACAAAATCCGCCTTCGCGGATTAGGGAACCTGCGCAGGCAGGTTTGTTTCCGTCATAGCCCACCATTTCCATGGTGGGTCATCCAGGAAGCCATCACAAGTTCATAAGTTCACAGAGCACTAGTGCTCTGTGAAGTTGTGATTTCACGATTTCGCGCACCCTGCCCCCGATTGAAATCGGGGGCTATGGTGGAACAAAATCCGCCTTCGCGGATTGGAACAACCTGCGCAGGCAGGTTTGTTTCCATCATAGCCCGTCATTTCCATGGTGGGCTATCAGAGAGGTAATCCCGAATTCACAACTTAACAGAGTAGTAGCTTCACAGTGACGATTTCAAAAGGCTGAATAGGTATGACGAAGGAACCATCCTCCAGCGGTAGCGGCTGCAGGTCGCGCTCCAGCAGGTCGCACAGCACTGCCTCACGCACCGGCAGGCGGGTGGAGACGCGCACCCCACCGCGCGAGTTGTACGCTTCGTAGAGGCGAACGATGATGGCGTCTTCATCCTCCGCCTTCTTCACCGATTCGATGATTACGCCATCACGGCTAACCTCGAAGAACGCGCCTTCCGTTGGCATCTTGCCTCGCTGACCTGCTGGCAGCAATACTGCCCGAGGCGGGCAGTTCAGCTGGTAAGCCTCCTCGATGACTCCCGCTTCCTGCAAGCTGCCCGCGTGGGGGAGCAAAGAGTAGGTAAACTGGTGGCGTCCCATATCCGCTTCGGGGTCGGGCGCTTTCGGGGCGCGCAACAGGGTCAGGCGCAGCGTGTTGCCGAACACGTCGTGCCCATACTTGCAGTCGTTAAGCAGGGCGACGCCGTAGCTGTGCTCGCTCAGGTCTACCCACTTCTGCGCCGCCACCTCGAAGCGCGCCATGTCCCAGCTAGTGTTGTAGTGCGTGGGGCGCTCCACGTGACCGTATTGAATCTCGTAGGTTGCTCTCTGACTGTTGACCGCCACGGGGAAAGCCGCTTTGAGCAGCTGATACTCCTCGTGCCAGTCTACTTCGGTCACGAAGTCGATGCGCCGACTATCTTTCGCCAGCTGCACCGTCTGCACGATGCGCGAGTTGCCGAACGTGCGTGTGAAGCGGATAGCGGCGCGCACGGGGCCCGTTTCTACCACTTCTACCGAGTCGAGCTCGGTAATCACTCGTCCCTTTTCCTGGTAGAAGAGGTCGATGTCCCAGGCGTCCCAGAAGAGGGGCTTGTCTTCGAACAGCTGCAACTGGTTGCCCTTCTCGCCGGGGGCAATCGCATCGTGCCCGTTTTCGCGGTCGTAGATGTGCTCTATCAGCCCCTGCGCGTCGAACTCGATGCGCAGGATGCCGTTGTCCAGCACGCGCGGGGAAACCGTAAACGGGTTCGCCTCCTCGCAGGGTTCCTCACGCAGGTCGTACAGGGTGTAGGCGTAGCCTTCGTAGCTGCACCAGTCGCGGAAGAGGGCGTAGCGACGCCCATCCTGCTGCACCACCTGCACGGGCAACTCCGTTTCCCCGTACAGAGCCGAGCGCGGAGTGAACCCGTCGGGGAGCGGCACAGCGACCAGTTGAGGCGATGCTGCGGGGGGCGTCGTACGCACCACCAGCACGGGATGCTCCGTCCCCTCTGTGTTCACCTGTTCCGCCATCGCCTGCAGAGCGTCTGCAACGATACGCTCCCCGATTTCCCGCACCTCGGCGTAATCGCGCTCCGAGTCGCGATACACCTCGTTCACCGATGAGCCCGGGATGATGTCGTGGAACTGGTTTAGCAGCACCAGCTTCCACGCGCGCTCAAGCTCCCGCGCGGGGTAGTTTTTGAGACCATCGGGGCGCACACACGAGAGGAACTCCGCCTCGCGCAGCAGGAACTCGCTCTTGCGGTTATGGCGTTTATTGCGCGCCTGCGTGGTGTAGGTTCCGCGATGCAGCTCCAGATACAGCTCGCCCACCCACACGGGCAGGTCTTTCGCCTCCGCTTCCGCCTTGGCGAAGAAGTCGCGGGCGAACTCTAGCGTCACGCGCGGCATCCCTTCCACGTCGCGCAGGCGTCGGGCGTACTCCAGCATTTGCATGGTAGGACCGCCTCCGCCGTCGCCGTAGCCGTAGATGTAGAGGGCGCGTCGGGCGCGGTCATGCTCCTTGAAGTTGCGCACGTGGTACATCAGCTCGCGCGGCGTCATGTTGCCGTTGTAGGTGTCGGCGGGCGGGAAGTGCGTGAAGATGCGCGTGCCGTCGATGCCCTGCCATAGAAACGTGTGATGCGGGAACCTGTTGAACTGGTTCCAGCTAATCTTCTGCGTCAGGAAGTAGCGGATGCCCGCCTTCTTCAGGATTTGTGGCAGGCAAGCCGCGTAGCCGAACACGTCGGGCAGCCACAGGTCTACCGTCTCGATGCCGAACTCCTGCATCCAGAACCGCTTGCCATACAGAATCTGGCGCACCAGCGACTCGCCGCCCGTGATGTTGCAGTCTGCCTCCACCCACATCGACCCCGCCACTTCCCACCGCCCCTCGCGCACCTTCCGCTTGATGCGCTCGTAGAGGCGCGGCGCCAGCTCCTTCACCCAGGCGTACTGCTGTGCCTGAGAGCAGATAAACCTGTACTCGGGATACATCTCCATCAGGCGCAGGGCGGTAGCGAAAGTGTGGATGCATTTTTGCTGCGTACGCTCTGTGGGCCACAGCCACGCGGTGTCGATATGGGCGTGTCCGATAGCGCTGATTTCGTGGGCGGAGGGGCAGGCGGGCTTGTTGTATGCCTCCGCCACAATCCGACGGCAACGGGTGAGGCTGCGTCGGTCGTTAGGGTCAAAGGCGTTCACGGCAGCGTTGAGTGCATACAGCAGTTGCGCCCGACGAGGTTCGTGTTCTGGCAGCTCTTTCAACACCTCCAGTGCCACGCGCATATCAAGGTAGAGCGCCGTAACCTCTCTATCCCACAGCGCTAGACTGGCGTAGCGGAACGTGAAGGGGTTGGGAGGTGGCTCTACTGGTCTGGCATCCACGCTCACGTAGGGGTTCATGCCTGTCGCCTGCACGTAGAGGGTGACCTCTTCGCCCCCCTGCGCCGACTCGGTCACGAGGTATTCCCGATGATGCTCATCGATACCCTGTCGCGGGTCATCGCCCACCCACACCACTGCCTCGGCGCCAGGGTCTATCAGAGCGCATACGCTTCCCCCGCGCCATTCGGGAGGGACGACAGCGGTGAAGCGGAACCAGGCGTCGCTCCATATCGGTCCCCAAGCGTAGCCCGGCTCCACAGGGGTATATTCCAGGGCGGGGGCGTCTTGAGGGCGGACTCTGCCCTGAGGTCGGTGCACTGCCGCCTGCATGGTTATCTGCGCTTGCCAGATTCGCGACTGCAACTCGTTGCGGATAAAACGTTCTACCCGTGATAGCGTCAGTTCAGGGTGTTTGAGCATGGATGCCGTGTGGTCACCTCCTCGCCTGGCGTAGTTTCCACCCTTGTGCTCGACGGGCGACTACGAGTTCCGTTGTATCGTGCTGCAGGCGAACTGCGAGAACGGTCCCGAGGTGCACTTACCGCATGCTAGCGCGGTGGTCTCGAAAATAGGTTCCGTGAGCATCTGCGGTTTGCGGTAGGGCTTTCTCGGTTTGTCGGAAGGTGAAGGCACACGTTGCTCCTGATGCTTCTCCATTCAGTTCATCCCCCTCTCTTCCACTTCGTCTTCGGAGGTTGGGTGGTCGAACAGGAAAGCGACCCCCTTCTCCACCATCTCTTGCGCGAACGCCAGCACGTCGGGCAACACCTCTTCAGGCGTAATCTCGTACGTCTGGCTAAGCTCCAGGGCAATCTGCCTGAGGGTACGGCTGCCGTCCGCCAGTCGCCAGATAGTTGTGCCCACCTCGTTCAGGCTATGCAGCTCGCGTTCCTGTGGCGAGATGATGACCGCCTCGCCCTCAATAACGCGCCACGCCAGAAACGGGGAGCGCACCAGATACTGCTCGGGCGTCACATGCGGTGTCTTCTCTGCCTGCGGCTCCATCTCCATACCTTTCGCAACCCGTGCATGAGCTGGGGCGCGCGGGTCTGCAACAGCCCGTAGAGCCACCACTTGCCGCTGTAGGGCGAGAACACCTTCTTGCCTCGCCACACGGTGCGTACCGTACCCACCACTTGCTCGCGCAGCACCCGCTCCTCCGCCTCCAGCGTATCGCCACGCAATACAATCTGCCCGTTCTCCACTGACACTACTCGATGGCAGCGCACGCCCCAGGGCGTGTTGACCAGCACGACCATGCCTGGGCGGATGCGCAGGGAAGGGACAATCTCGAGCACGTCCCCTTCGCGGATGAGGGGCGACATACTTCCCCCCTGCGCCTTCAGCCAGACGGTCTCGCCTGCGTGCAGGCGCTCCAGCAGCTGCACTGTCTGTTCGCTCAACGGGCGGATTTCCCCTTGCGATCCTCTCGCCATCGCCACATCGCCTCGCTCAGCGGCGCCAACTGCGCGCTAGGATAGTAGAACTGCAGTATCTGCTCCGCCTTTTGCCCTACCCGTGCTCTGCCCGCTGCCCCCCACTGACACAGCCCGCCCCCATGTCCCGAACCGCGCCCCTCAAACACGAGGGTTCCGTCCGCCTCTACCCGTACGCTGCACAGTGTGGAAGGCAGCAGGAGCCTCTGGCGCAGCTGCGTCGCCGCGATGTCCGCCGTCTGATTGCCCCAGCGCAGGCGCAACACCCTCACACGCCCGCTGGAGTCGGTCTGGACAACTTGCGCCTCTACGTCGCCTTTCGGCGCTTCCTGTGGAGAATCCTTCCCCCCTGCCAGCTGCCATACCTCCAGAATCGGGAAGCGCAGCACCCAGCAGTGTCGTGGGTTCGCTGCGCAATAGTCTTCTCCCTGTTCGTCGCGGTCTGAGGCGGGAGCGTTCGCGCCGTCGGGGGAGAGCGGTTGTCCCCCGCAGTCGGCAGTGTACACGCCGTCTACGGGCGCCTCGGCGTTGACTAGGATGAGCCCTGCCGTTTCGCGTACCGCCTGAGTCGTGCTCTCTTGCTCAGCGAGCATCCCTCTATACACCTGGCAGTGCGTGCCATCACAAAAGTCTGTACCCTCCGCCTCGTGCTTACCCCGATTGCGCACACTCCAGCTGCGCGCGGCAATCGCCTGCGCCTTGAGCGCCTCGGCGGGAAAACGGGGGGGCATCTCCAGCGGCACTACGCCCAGCAGGTACTCCTCCAGCAGCAGCACGTTTACCACTTGCAACTTGCCCTGACGCAGGCGCAATACCAGCCTGCCCCGATAGCTTTGCTGGCTGTTTGAACCAGCATTTTGGGAGAGCGTAAGCGGTGCCTCTCCCTGCAGGGTCCATTCCTGCGCGGTCACTCGCTTGCCCCCGAAGCGCAAGGCAAGCTCGTCTCCCTCTCGCTCCACGGTGACGGTCTCCCCAGCAGGGAGGCGATGCGTCTTCTCTGCGCCTGTCGCCTGCCAGGGGGAAGCGCTGGTCACGACGAGCGGAAGATTTCGCCAGCGGGTCAGCCACACGCGCACCTCTGGGCGGAAAGGCTCCTGTGCCTCCAGCAAAGGCGCTAGTAAGAGATACAGTAGGCAATGCAGCACTGG
>JANWXG010000164.1 GCA_025057335.1 bacterium
GGGCGCGGTAAACCTACCATCGCCCTGTATCTCCAGCTCTTCGCGCTCAGGTTCTACCTGCAGGGCGGGGGCAACGGCGCTGTCGTCGGCAAACGGCGTTGCCTGCTCTCCTGGCTCCAGCTTGATGTCGTCGACCCAGATGCCATCGGTAGGGCTCTCGGTGATGAGGCGCAGCGTGAAGGGCACGTCGCCTTCGCCTGGGGTGAAGGTCATGCTCACCCGTTTCCATCCGTGCGGCGAGGCGGGCAGGCGCATCCGAAACTGCCATCCGCCTCCGCCTCCCAACCACGCGACGCCTGGACGAGGGCTATACACGTAGGCGCTGAGAGTGTACCGCTTACCCGCTTGCAGGGGGATGGGCAACTGGTATTCCGCCATGCCATATACATGGGCGCCAAAAGGCGTGCCGTTGGTGATGAATAGGGAGCGTTTTCCCGTGCGGGCGCGGTCTGTGACAACGCGCAGGGTAGCGTCGGTGTTGCGCGGTGACCACGACCAGCCCACAGGAACCCCGTCGGAGCCGACCTCCTCCAGACTGGCGTTGCGAAGGAGGTTTGGTTGGGGTGTGAAAGGTTCGGTACGGATATCTACCAGACGCAGCGACTGTGCCTGTGCGGTCATGCACCACAGAAACCAGAGGAGAAGCCAGCCTCCTCGCCCCCTCATGTCCAGACCTCTGACTGTCATGCGTCAGGTATGGGCCCGCTGGGCTCTACCAGAACCCCCCGCCCGCACATGACACCGATACCTGCCCTGCGGGCTGCTTCTATCGCCGCGGGGTCAACGCGGATGGCGTACATATACACCAGATAAGGTCCAGACACCCCTGCCTCGCGCAGGCGACGTCGGAAGCCTGTAGACTTCATGCGGTTCGCCCAGTCGACGACTGCACGCTGGCTGAGACGCGCCTTGCTCTCAGCAACCACAGTGAGCTTATCACCCTGTGGCGACTCGACAGGCAGCACGACATCGATCTCCTCGGCACCATCGAGGCGCAGAGGGTAGCCATCCTGTGGAACGATGTAACCCTGCTGGCGCATCAGCGTGGCTACAGAAGCCTGGGCTTCCTCTTCGAGCGAGGCGCCAATGATGTTCGAGAGCCGCCCTACCTCTGAGGCAAGAGCGTCTACTTTGGCTTCCAGCTTGCTGAAGCGCTGTCTGTTCTCTGCCTGATACTCTTCCACACGCTGCTCGAGGCGATGCTGTGCCTCCCACACTCGGCGGAACTCTTCCCGAGTCTCTTCGCGATACTGCTCTAGACGCTCGTCTGTGCGACGCTGTGCCTCCGCCAATTCGGCAACGCGCTCATCCGTGCGACGCTGTGCCTCTGCTAACTCCGCTATCGCCTGACGCAGTTGACGAATCTCCTCACGGGTCTCTTCGCGATACTGCTCCAGACGCTCGTCCGTGCGACGCTGTGCCTCTGCCAACTCCGCTATCGCCTGACGCAGTTGCCGAGTCTCCTCACGGCTCTCTTCGCGATACTGCTCCAGACGCTCGTCCGTACGACGCTGTGCCTCTACCAGCTCTGCCACTGTCTGTCGGAGTTCCCGGATTGCCTCCGTGTTCTCTCGCACCAGCTGCGGCAGAGTGAGAATCTCCTCGGGCAGGATGAGCGCGCGTAGCCGCTCGCGCCACTCTGGACGCTCCTGCAGCAGGCGCAGCAGGTCTTCGAAATCGCTCACTGTGAATGGCATATCCTTCACCTATCAGCATTATACCATTTCGAGAGAGCAACAGCCTGCCCCCTTCTGTCGAGCGCAGGCTGCTACACTCTCTGCTTGCGTCACACCTGTCGGTCTACCGCTGGGGGTCGTACCAGTCTACCGAGGGCGGTTGTCCAGGGGTTTGCTGCCAGGTCTGTTCAAAGCGGTGCCATTTGGCATGTCCATCCACGAACACGTAGTTGGCTCCACCTAGATGACGGCGGATGGCGACGCTGCGTGGCTCTCTCGCTGCGTCATCCCACTCGGCTTCGTGCTCTTCCGAACCTGGACCGAACTCGGACACTTTGGGGGGATTGCCCCAGGCAGCGGGGACAAAGTGGTCGTCTAGCACCCGGTCCGCCAGTTCTGCCACGATGATGCACTGCGCGGGGTTGTTCACCGCGCCCAGTCGCACTCCGTAGTATGGAGGGTGGTCTGGGGGAAAGTAGCCGTTCAAGCCGTAGGATGCCACGCGCGTCGTGGGGTCGCCGTCGTTCCAGAGGGGACTACTATCCGAGGGACAACGCTGAAGCAGCTGGGTTCTAACGTAGGGCTGACAGCTCTTCAGCCAACCTGGTCCAACAGGCGCATGACCTCCGTCGTACTCGTGTGGTTCGGTGAGGGGGAAACCTTCATCCCAATCCTGCACATACATAGCGATAGCAATGCCCATCTGCCGACAGTTGGACAGGCATGAGGTCGCACGCGCCTTCTCCCGCGCCTGTGAAAAAACGGGGAACAGTATCGCCGCCAGTACCGCGATAATCGCGATGACTACCAGCAGCTCGATCAACGTAAAACCGCGCCTCATCTTTCCTCCTCGTGTTACTTTCTACACAGATGTAGCAACTTTCAGTATACTCTGCCCGCCCTGCTGTTGTCAAACACGAACAAAGGGGATGTCTAGGGGTAGTTCAAGACAGTAGAACAGCTTGAGCTGTGGCACGGCTCGCCCCGCAGAGACTGAAGCTGCCTTCAGGATGGATTTTAAGAAGCGTTTGACGCCTGTCGTGTAAGTAGTGGGCGCAAGGGGACAGAAACCCGCCTACACAGGATTATGGCTCGGCAGAATCCTCTCCCTCCAGCTCCCTTGTCACCCTGAGCATAGCGAAGGGTCTCCAGAGATGCTTCGCTGACGCTCAGCATGACGAAGGGGAGACGGCTTGGCAGCAGCCTCGCCCTCCAGCTCCCTTGTCACCCTGAGCGTAGAGAAGGGTCTCCAGGGATGTTTCGGTGACGCTCAGCATGACGAAGGGGAGACGGCTCGGCAGGAGCCTCGCCCTCCAGCTCCCCTGTCACCCTGAGTGTAGCGAAGGGTCTCCAGGGATGCTTCGCTGACGCTCAGCATGACGAAGGGGAGACGGCTCGGCGGCAGCCTCGCCTTCCAACCTCCATCAACTGGAGGGCGAACCTCCCGGTGAGCCGATGAAACGCACATTAGGCATGGCTCGGTATCCTTGTCGGCAGTAGCGCATGTCAGCGCGCCCCCTGTCCTCCCGAGCGCGGCGAGGTTGCAGACACTCTGGCATGCCTTGACCGCCGTAAGAGGCTGGGATACAATAAAGAGCAACGTCTCCTGCGGAGGACATGTGGAATATGAGCCAGATTCGGCGTGCCCTGCTGAGCGTCTCCGATAAGACAGGTATTGTGCCTTTCGCGTCGGCGTTACACCGGATGGGAATACAGTTGCTCTCTACCGGTGGCACAGCGCGCCTGTTGCAAGAAGCGGATATCCCCGTCACCCCTGTGGAGCAGGTCACTGGCTTCCCGGAGATGCTGGAGGGGCGAGTGAAAACCTTGCATCCTGCCATCCATGCGGGCATCCTTGCTGACCGTCGCAAGCCCGAACACTTGCAGGCGCTGCGCGAGGCGGGTATCGAGCCGATTGACCTCGTCTGCGTGAACCTGTATCCCTTCGAGAGCACGGTTGCCCGCCCCGACGTGAGCCTGGATGAAGCCATCGAGAACATCGACATCGGCGGTCCCACGATGGTGCGCGCTGCCGCCAAGAACCACGAGAGCGTCGTCATCGTAGTTGACCCCGCCGACTATGACGCCGTCGTAGAGGAGATGCGGGCAAGCGGTGGAGGGGTGAGTCTGGAGACGCGCCGTCGGCTGGCGGCGAAGGCGTTCGCACACACTGCGTTCTACGACGCGCAGATTGCCTCTTACCTGCGGCAGCAGTTTACGCCAGAGAACCTCTTGCCGCAGGAGCTCACCGTCGCCCTGCGCAAGGCGCAGGATCTGCGTTACGGCGAGAACCCTCATCAGCAGGCAGCGTTTTACCGCGTTCCCGGTTTCTCGGAACCCAGCATCGCCACCGCGCGACAGCTACACGGCAAGGAGCTCTCTTACAACAACCTGCTGGACTGTGACGCCGCGCTGGAACTAGTGAAGGAGTTCGCCCACGATCGCCCTACCTGCGTCATCATCAAGCACACGAACCCCTGTGGCGTGGCAGTAGCGGACATGCTACCTGACGCAGTGGAGCGCGCGCGACTGGCAGACCCTGTTTCCGCCTTCGGGGGGATTATGGCGCTGAACCGCCCAGTAGATGCAGCAACCGCTGAGAAGATCACTGCCCCCAACACCTTCTTCGAGTGCCTCATCGCGCCCGCGTTCACAGAAGACGCCCTGCCCATCCTGACCGAGAAGAAGAAATGGGGGGCGAACCTGCGTCTGCTGGAGGTCGGGGCGCTGACGGCACCGCAGGAGGGGTGGACCCTGCGCGGGCTGACAGGGAGCGTGCTGGTGCAGACACGCGATGTGCTGTTGTTGCAGCATCCGCACACGCCAGCGGGACAGACTCCCCACACCTTGCAGGCGCTTACTGTGGTCACAGCGCGTCAGCCAACTGACGCGGAGCTGGAACAACTCTTGTTCGCCTGGAAAGTGGTTAAGCACGTCAAGTCCAACGCCATCGTGCTGGCGAGGGATTGGGTGGTTGTGGGCGTGGGAGCAGGACAGATGAACCGCGTGCAGTCGGTGCGTTTGGCAGCAGAAGCGGCGGGCGAACGTGCGAAGGGGGCGGTGCTTGCCTCAGACGCCTTCTTCCCCTTCCCTGACAACGTGGAGGTGGCTGCGGCAGCAGGTGTTACCGCTATTATCCAGCCTGGTGGATCTGTGAAAGACCAGGAGGTTATCGCCGCCGCGGACAGGCTGGGGGTAGCGATGGTGTTCACTGGGATGCGTCATTTCCGCCACTAAGGGGAAAGTACGGAGCGTGCTTGGCGTCTTTGTCATCTCGATACTGGCGGGCACACTGGGAGCGCTACTGGGGTTGGGCGGCGGGATTATCCTGGTGCCTGCCCTCATTCTGTTACTGGGCGTGCCCGAAAAGACGGCGGTCGCTACCAGTCTGCTGGGAGTGATTGCGACCTCGGTGACCGCCAGTATTTCCCATCTCCGCTACCGTTACGCGAACATCTGCTTGGGGATGTGGCTCACCAGCGGCACAGTAGTGGGTGCGTTGGCAGGCAGTTTGCTGTTTCAGGTGATGAGCCCGCGCTGGATTGCCCTGCTGTTTGCGCTGATGCAGGGCTACGTGGCGTGGGCGTTGAGTCGCCCCCGTCCTGAACGCCCCGCCGAGGAACAGGGCGAAGCAAGCTTCCTCTGCCAGCCTGCCCAGTACGTAGATTTCGCCACTGGTCAACCTGTCCGATACGTGCCTCAGCGCTTCGGGATAGGCTGGCTAACTAGCGTCGTAGCGGGCGCATTGTCGGCAATACTAGGCGTGGGCGGCGGCATCATCAACCTGCCCGTGATGAACCTTCTGATGAACGTGCCTCTCAAGGCGGCGGCAGCAACCAGCTCCTTCATGATTGGCATCACGGGCAGCATCAGCGCCACAATTTACCTGCTGAAGGGATACGTAGATCCCGGTCTGGCAGCGCCCTCTGTGCTGGGAGTGATGGTAGGAGCTCACGTGGGAGCCTCGCTGTCCCGACGGCTACGCTCGCGCGTGTTGCGCAACCTGCTCATCGTGATACTGGTTATCAGCGCAGCTCGTATGGCGTGGCGGGCGCTGTAAGGGAGTCAAGCTATCGCAACGGCACAGTGACGCGATACAGTGCCTCTCCACGTACGGCGAGATACTCTAGCGAGCCATCCCTGCGGAAGGCAGGCCCCGAAGCGACATAATCGTAAACAGGACCCTCTTTGCCATCCACGACAACAACCACATTGCCACCTTTCCTCTGCGCCGCGAAAGCGAAATGCGCGCCGTCGCGACGGAACACGGGAGCATAGGCGAACTCGTAGGCACCGTAGCGCCTGCCGTTCACTACCACGAACCACTGGTTGCCTCGCCTCGCCACATAGCCGAACCCCTCGCGAGAGGTTTCTGGCAGAGCCTGCGGCGGCTCCATCTGGGAGAGTCCCTTCGCTGGGAAGGGCGATAGCATCGACACGACCGAGTCGTAGGGGCCCTCTTTCTTTCCGTCTACCACAACAAACTGCTGCCCGCCTCGCTG
>JANWXG010000165.1 GCA_025057335.1 bacterium
CGGTAGCCCAGCTCGTACGAGGTGACCTCCTCCGAACGGAAGAGGGGGCTGCCGTACAGGCGCGAGAAGAGGGGCAAGCCCTGCACTTCGCCCTCATAGTAGGCATCCAGCTCCACTGCACGCTCCACGCGCGTGGGCATGCGCACCGCGCGCGACACTGCCCCCCACCACACCGTGCGCTCATTGGGCTTCCACAGCAGACGCAGGTTGGGCTGCACCTCCCAGGCAGTGTAGCTGTTGTTCTCGAATTTGGTTCCTAGCGTCAGCCGAAGGCGTTCGTTCAGACGAATGTCGTCCTGCGCAAACATGCTAAAAATATGGTCGGTCTTGCTAGGCGGGTTCAGTCGGATGATTCTGCCCCGCGTTTTGTCGGCTGTGAGCTTGTACTCGATACCCCATAGCAGGTCATGTCGGTCTCCCAACAGGAGGCGTTGCTGCCAGCTGAGGTTCACCGTATCGCGAAACTCGGTGAGCTCCAGCGGTGAACGGGAGTAGTGGTCGAAGTAGAGGTGCAGGGTGTCGGTGCGGTTTTCCCTCTCGCGGTTCCAGGTGCCCATCAGGTAATAGCCGGTGGTGGTATAGCGGTCGTCGACGACACGGGTACCCCCGGAAGCAAAATCAGGGATGCGCAGCCGCTGCCCTACACGTCCGGTGTACGCCTCGCCGTGCAGGGTCCACCGCTCCTCTGCGGAACGGTTCCACTCCACCCGAAAGCCGCCGCGCCGTACCTGCCAATCGTCATGATTGGGAATATATACCTCGTCTTGTTTCAGGCGGTCCCTGCCCGTGTAGAGCGCGTAGACGCGGTAGTAGGCGTCTGCGCCCAGCGTGCCACCGACGCGCAAGCCACCAAATGCCCGCTCTGTGCCGCCTCCACCAGAGACCAGCAGCGTTCCCTGCGTGTGCCTCGCCGATTTGGTAATGATGTTGATGACGCCGTTGACCGCGTTTGCCCCCCACAACGTGGCGCCTGGACCGCGAATCACCTCGATGCGCTCGATGTCCTCCAGGAAGAGCGGCGGCTGGGCATCCCAATACACCCCGGAGAAAAGAGGTGTGTAGACCACGCGCCCGTCAATGAGCACCAGCAGCTTGTTGGAGTAACGTCCGTTGAAGCCGCGCACCGCCACCGCCCACTTGTTCGAGTCCTGCTGCGCCACATGCACCCCAGGCACCAGACGCAGCGCCTCAGGAATGGTGTTCACGCCGAACCGCTGGATGTCTTCTGCAGTGACTACATATACCGAGGCGGGGACCTCCCAAATCGCTTGCGCCTTCTTCGAGGCGGTGACGACCTCCACTTGCATCAGCTCCTCGATGCTGAGCTGCGTCAGGTCTTGTGGGGGCGCTGCGGATTCTCCTCTGGCTAACCCCGTCACCACGCAGATGAGAACGGTGAAAACGATTGCGAAGAACATGTGTTGCCTCCCCCAGACACCAGATGGCAGGTTTCCTCCTGATATTTTCGGAAGAAGGAGGCAGAGGCTGGAGTGTTGGAGAAAAGGAGACGCGCTTATGATAGCGCTTCGTTCCGTTGCGATTTTCAAGGCGATGCAGAGAGGAAGCGTGCTCCTACTGTTAGCCCGATTAGGCGCGAGAACCTCTGCGGGCGGGTTCCTCTACCCTTGTAGCACGCCATCTCAATGGAGAGGAGGTATCTGTAACAGAGCGAGTGGTACTCACTGCGCGAGTGTACCCCCTATCCCCCTCCTCCAAGGGCGAAGGAAGGGGATAGGGTAGCGCACCTGCGCCCCTCCTCAGCAGGAGAGAGGATGAGAGCAGGTGCGTCCGTCGCTGAGGGGACTGCACGACACCCTGAACAGCTCACCCGCGACGAGGGCGTAGAGAGCGTTGCCTAGCGCGCCCAGTCGTTCTCGTCCTTGCCTGTAATAGACCAGTTCCAGGGCACCTTCACCATGCCACGACGCAGCGCCTTCGCGTGTCCATCGGCGAACACGAAGTTGGCGGTCAGGTTATGGCGGTAGCGCACCTGTCCCCAGCCTTTCATGGCGCACCAGTCCCAGTTGTTGCCGTCCCAGTCGCCGCTGCTCAGGTCGCGGTCGAGCAGGCGCCACAGAGGGTCATCTCCGCCCTGTGGGAAGTTGCCCCAGTAGCAGCAGTCCTGCCCGGGCCACCAGCAGAAGTTGGCGGCGGAGTCGTAGCCCCAGGCGCCAATCTGCGTGGCGTCACCGTATACGATGGTCTCTGCGGGATGGGTAAACGTCGCGTCGTAATCCACGACGTAGTTGCGCCACCCATCCCAATCGCCCCACAGCGGGCAGATATGGTTGTTCATCGAGTAGTTGAAGCGCCGGGCGATACCCGAGGGGCAGATGCGGATTTCTCCGCTCTGACGGTAGGTATCCCAGTTGTCCCCTGTGCCCGACTTGATGTAGGGCGAGAGGCGGAAGAACCAGTGTCCGTTGCCCTCCGGGCGGTTATGCCAGGCGGGGAACCAGGCTTCGTCGTAGTCCTGCAGGTACATGCGGGTGGCTAAGCCCATCTGCTTCATGTTGCTCAAGCAGGAAGCCTGTCGCGCCTTCTCCCGCGCCTGGGAGAACACGGGGAACAGGATTGCTGCCAGTATCGCGATAATCGCGATAACCACTAGCAGCTCGATGAGAGTGAATCCGTTGCGTCGCATCGTTCAGTGACCTCCTCGTGACTCAAGGTTATTCTATGGGCGCTGGCGCCGTGCTGTCACGCAGCACCAGCGTTGTGGGAAACACTCTGTCGCGTTCGCGAGGCGGCTCACGCTGCTCGATCCAGTCCATAAGCAAACGAACCGCCTCCGACGCCATCTCGTCCAGCGGTTGGCGTACTGTGCTGAGGCGCGGCGATAACACCTGTGCGAAGGGGGTATCGTCGAAGCCGATGACGGAAAGCGCCTGTGGCACCTCGATACCCATCTCCTGCGCCACCTGTATCACGCCTGCGGCAGCCTCGTCGTTGGCAGCAAGGATGGCGGTCGGACGCTCGGGATGCGATAGCATGCGTCTGGCGCCCGCCTTCGCCCCCTCTGCGGTGAAATCGCCTTCTGCCACCCACTCTGGTGGGATATGCAGCTGATGCTCGCGCACATAATCCATGAGAGCGATCAGACGCTGCTGGGCATCATACGAGGTGATGGGACCACCTATGTAGCCTATTCGGGAGTGTCCGTATGCCATGAGCCAGTCGAGCGCCTCCACGATGCCAGCGGCGTTGTCGGCGTATACGCACGGCAAGCCTTCTACTCTGGCGGAAAGCACCACGCAGGGTACGTGACGCTGGCGCAGCTGCTGGGGCACCTGCGAGGTGCTAGGTGGGGCAATCAGCAGGATGCCATCCACTTTCCCACTCAGCAGAGAACTCACTAGCGTGGTATCATCCATCGGCGTCGCGGACGTATGTAGCAGGATGTCGTATCCGTGCTCGCCAACCGCATCGGCAATATTGGAGAGAATCGCGTGGATGTAGGGCGACTGCAGCATGTGCCGGGTCACCACCGGAGGCACCACCGCCACCGTTTCCGTCTTGCCTGTGACCATCGAGCGGGCAAGGCGGTTTGGGCGGTAATCCAGCTCGCGCGCCACCTCGAGCACCTTCTGGCGTATCTCTTCGGGCACAGGGCGAGGTCCACCGTTGAGCGCGTACGAGACAGTGGACACCGAAATGCCCAACCGCTTAGCGATATCGCGCAGGGTGGCAGGCATGGTCTTCTCCCTCTGAGAAACGTTTCGCGAAACGTTTCGATTAGATGATATATCCTTTTCTCCAGTTTGTCAAGAGGTTAGGAGAGCTCATTGGAAAAAATTCCTTGCGCCACCTCAGTATGCACAGGAAGCAGTTCTCCGCAGCGAAGGAGGAAGAGCTCCCGCCGAGCCGTTCCCCCTCTGTCATGCTGAGCGTCAGAAAAGCATCTCCAGAGACCAGCAAGAGATTCTTCGCTGCGCTCAGAATGACAATGAGCTGAAGCGCACTGAAGTGCGTACTACAAGCCGTCTGCCGTGAAGCAAGCACACGGATTGCGTGTCGCAATCCCGCTTGTGGTGCAGGCTCCAGCCTGTAAAGGCGCATGGATGGCGGGTCAATAGAGGGCGAGGCTCCTACCAAGCCGTTCCCCCTCTTGTCATGCTGAGCGTCAGCGAAGCATCCAAGACCCTTCACTTCGCTCAGGGTGACAGAGGACTGGAGGGCGAGGCTCCTACCAAGCCGACCTGCATACTCTGCATAGGGGTCTCCCTCAATCCGCGCGGGCGGTTTCTACCACTCTTAGCCCCCGACTCCAGTCGGGGGAACATGCCTGGAGTGCAATGCTTGCATCTGTCATAGCGGGTATGCTAAACTCCCTCTCAGGGGGCGACAAGCCTCTCGTCCTGTACAGTAGAAAACGAAGGGAGGTCAATCTGGAGCGTGCATCGTTACGCAGTGGGTCTTGTTGTGGCTTTGCTTGTCGTACTTTCTGCTGGGGGCTGTGGCAGACGACAGGCTTCCGCTCCGCCTGCGCAGAACGTGTTGCGATACGCGCTGACTACAGAACCAACTACCTTCGACCCCGCCCTCGTGCGCGACGGTCCCACTATCGATATGCTTTTCCACGTGTTCGAGGGGCTGGTGCAGTGGGATGAGAACAACCGTCTGCAGCCGAACTTGGCGGAGAGCTGGGAGGTCAGTGCAGACGGGAGGGTGTACACTTTCCGTCTGAAGCGAGGCGTCAAGTTCCACAACGGACGCGAGGTCACTGCAGAGGACTTCAAGTACTCTATCGAGCGCGCCTGCGACCCTGAGCTGGCGTCGCCTGTCTCCGCCACTTACCTCAACGACATCGTGGGCGCGCTGGACAAGCTAGAGCGCCGCGCGAACGAGGTCAAGGGCGTGGAGGTGGTGGATAAGTATACCCTACGCATCACCATTGACCACCCGAAGGCGTACTTTCTTGCCAAGCTTACCTACCCAACTGCATATGTGGTGTGTCGCGAAGCCATCGAGCAGGAAGGCGACGAAGTGAACGGCAGACGCCTGCGCATCAACGAACGCTGCGCCATCGGGACGGGACCGTTCAAGATAGCGCAATACGTGCCTGGTTCTAAGGTGGTGCTTGCCGCGAACAAGGAGTATCATGCAGGAGCGCCCCAGCTGGACGGCATCGAACGACCCATCGTGCTGGACGCCAGCACTCGTCACGCCATGTACGAGCGCGGCGACTTGGATATCGTGGACGTGCAGAAGGGCGACCTGTTGCGCGACCAGCAAGACCCTGTGCTGAGCAAGCAGCTGCATACTTTTGACCGTGCGGCGGTGTTCTACCTGGGCTTAAACCAGAACGCCTTCCCGCCTTTCAAAGACCGCCGGGTGCGTCTGGCTCTGGCGTACGCGACCGACAAAGACGCCATTGTGAGGGTAGCGCTGATGGGTGTGCCTCAGAAGGCGAACGGTATCCTCCCGCCTGGCGTGCTGGCGCACGACCCCAACTTTCAGGGCATCCCCTACGACCCCGAACGAGCGCGCCAGCTGCTCGCCGAGGCGGGCTATCCAGGCGGAAAGGGCTTCCCCACGCTGGTGCTGACCTTCCGCGAGAAGACGCCCGACCTACGCCGCGCCGCTGAGATGGTCAAGGAGCAATACCGCAAGGAGCTGGGAATCAACGTGGAGCTGCGCGAGATGGAGTGGGGTGCGTTCCTCGATGCCTTAGACCGCAAGGAGCTGCCCTTCATCCATCTACGCTGGATGGCGGACTATCTGGACGCCCAGAACTTCCTCTCTGTGTTACTGCGGTCGGGCGCGCCCGAAAATGTGGTCGGATACAGCAACCCTCGCTTCGACGCGCTCTGCGACCAGGCAGATAAGGAGCGAGACGAAGCGAAGCGGATACGACTGTACCGCGAGGCAGAGCGCATCGCTGTGGAGGACGTGCCCTGGATTCCTCTCTACTTCCAGCGCGATGTAGAGCTCATCAAGCCCTACGTGAAGGGCATTCGC